>JAOZGV010000143.1 GCA_026015225.1 Candidatus Bathyarchaeota archaeon | reverse complement strand
TAAAACGTACTCTCCATTATTCAAATATAAGGACTTTATAATTACAGTCATAAAACCCCATAAAATAAATTCATTATAACGTATTTGAAGTAAATCCTTCATCACCAATGTTAATCGCAAGAATCTCAATTTCTTAAATATCCTTTTTATAATATAGGATCAAAAAATTTTTTTCCTTTTTTATATATTTCATAATATTATCAATTAAAATTCCTCTGGAGATACGTAATCTCCAAATCTATCTCTTGCCTCGTCAAGTCTTCTCTTTTGTTTTTCTAATACTTCGAATACTAATTTAGGGGTATCAAGAACTCTAGTTTGAAAGATATCTAACAACCTATCAATCTTGGACAAATTTTCAGGAATTCGTAAAGTAAATTGGTTGATATAAGCTTCCTTTTGATAGTCTTTTTCTAACTCTTCCTCGAATAGGAGCTTAAGATCACGATATCTGGGCATATATCCAGTAGGTGTTTTTATTGCATCGACTTCATCATGTACCCGAAATTCCATCCATCTTAGCCAGACTTGTTTATCATTTTTACCGTTCAAGAAATTTCCATCTTTTCCTTTTAGGAAATAGTTAACAGAGAAAATTTTTGGCAGTTGATCTACGTTTGCTGAAAAATTGATATGATTATCGATATATTTCCCAATAGGTATTGATAAGAAATCTAGATTAGACATCGGGTTGAAGACTCTAACACCCTCTTTTCCAAGAGCCGCAGCTGTTGTTTCGGATTCTAATGCGCTGCCTTTTGTTATTGTTCCATGAACCCAATCAAAGGACTCTTCAACTGGCACCCAAGTACTGGAATCTCGCCCACCATATATAATTCCTTTGACTTCAACACCCATCGGTTCATTAACATTTTGATCTAAATTGTCTAAAGCTCTAAGATCAAATGTAAACCTTGCATTCTTGTGAGAAGGAGTGACATCTTTTCCATCCTTATCCTTTTTACCCAAACACCACTCTCCTGAGTGGTTGACTCCGATTTCGGGGGGGTTGTCATCTTTTCCATTCCAATATACCGCTCTATTCTCAGTAAGTAAAACATTTGAAAATATAATCTCAACCGGTTTGTGGAGGGCTTTCCAGATGAGAGGATCGTCATTAGAATTAATCCCCTCAATTATCCCAAAGAGTCCCTTTTCAACATTGACAGTTCTGATTTTCTTGTTGAGATTCTTAAGGTAAGCAATATCATCGCCACCCATAGTTACATTCTTGAGGGTCGCAGTAGATGTCTTACCACACATAGATGGAAAAGCACCTGTAAAATAACTTATTCTACCACTTGGGCCACTCACTCCAATTATAAGCATATGTTCAGCTAACCAATTCTCCTTTGATGCTCTATTTATGGCAAGACGCAAAGCCAATTTTTTAAGTCCAAGCGTATTGCCGCCGTATTGTGTATTAGTACTGAATATAATTTCATCTTCGAGATCGATGTAAATTCTACGTTTCTCAATATTTTTACTTACTAATAATCCAGCACCCGCACCAACTAACTCTCCTTGTGAATGAACGAACTTAAAGAAGGTTTTATCATTTCCAAGTCTTTGGATCTCTTTGAAACCTTGTCTGTATAATAGATCCTCAC
Source organism: Candidatus Bathyarchaeota archaeon (assembly GCA_026015225.1). GTDB lineage: Archaea > Thermoproteota > Bathyarchaeia > 40CM-2-53-6 > RBG-13-38-9 > JAOZGV01. The sequence goes on along the minus strand of JAOZGV010000143.1, from coordinate 2,204 downwards.
TATGTGCAACATAACTGGAATCTGTAATTTGAACACATGGAATTGAAAATTTTGAATTGGTTGGCCCTAAACAGAAAAATTTGATGTATAGTTCATGTCCTTTCATGATATTTTTCATTATTGAATTAATTTCTTTTGTGCCCTCCTCTTTATCGATCGCATTTATCTCAGGTCCTAAATTAACTCCTTTAGGTACTAGAAATTTGGTATTCTTCTTGTCCCTTGCTTGATCAAAATAACCATCGAAATGAATTGTATGGCCCTTAGTGGCAAGTTTAGCCTCCTCTCTATTTCTTATCGCTGCATCCCGGATATATTGAATGTCCTCTGGAGAATCCGTACAGACAAATACCTTATCTGGATTGCATAATTCCGTATATTTGGAGATAAAAACATACAGCTTCTTATTGCTAACTTGGACAAGTTTATCATATTCTTTTTTGTTCAGCCTTTTTTTTAGATTTTGCATCATTTTTGTCTCATGTTGTTTCTTTCTTAATTTTATACGCAATTTTTTTAGATGCTTTTAGACTATTATTTTAATTATTCTTTTTTATTGAACCGAAAAGTTATCTATTAGAAATTAAATTTTACTGAAGAAAAAAATTAAATTTTACAACGGCGCTGATAATTATTGCTGAAAGTTTTGGATAAAAAAATATTAAGACAATTGTTGAAAAATTGTCTAGCTCCAATGTCAGATATGGCTGCAGATATAGGGATAACAAGGCAAACAGTTGCAAAAAAGATCGAGCTTTATAAAAAATCTGGCTTGATAAGACTATTTACAATAAAATTAGATCCTGAAAAATTGGGTTTGAAAATTAGAGCCTTCGTCCTCATAAGAGAGGATCCAGAAAGTGAAAATAAGAAAATAAATGAAAATATTATCAAGGAAATACCTCAGGTTACTTCATACTATACCCTTTTTGGAAGGTATGATGCTGTTGCAGAAGTTTTAGCAAAAGATAAGACTGAATTAACTAACCTAGTTAAACAAATTCGTCAACTCAAGGGAATCAAAGATACGGAGACTTTCATAATTCAATATATCGTAAAAGACGAACTAGAAGACTCGCTTTACAAAGCTTTAGAAAATTGAATAGATGATAATAATTTACTATAGCGCGCGCTATTACGTCCTTTAATAATACCATCCTGTATGGCAAAATGTCCACATTGTAGGAAAAAATCACTTTTAATAATTTAAAGTTAAAACAAAAGGGAATTGACTTTTTAAGACAGAATGCAATGTATATTTGTCCATATTATGATTGCATTATTTCTATAATTAGAAGCAAATATGGCTAATTTTTTACTATTTCCACTAGCTAAAAAAAATACGCACTAAGAGAATTAAAGTGGCGGGCTCGCTGATATCTGCACTTGATAGAATGTGGATCCAGCATGATATTATTCAGAGTCTAGAGAGCTTAAAAATGATGTTTATAACTAAGTTGTATAGAGATATTATCTGTGAGGGAGATTTTGGATGGGTAAGGCTCGAATGACCCGAAAACCTAAGAAGAAAAAAGAGAAGGAAAAGAAGGCTTAGTATTACTTCAAAGTGAGCGTTATTTAGCAGATGTTGAGGGGATGTATAAGAAATGCACACCTTTCAGGACTCTTAAAGATAAAATAAAATGTGCGTTTAAAGATTCGCTCTTATTTGTTGGCGGGCCCGCGGGGATTTGAACCCCGGATCTCCGGCTCCGCAGGCCAGCGTCCTAATCCGAGCTAGACTACGGGCCCATTTTATTATAGCGTACTATTATTCTAAAAACATTAACCCAACGAAAGAAAAAGGGTCTGGATAATTCTTTATCAAAATACTCTTTTAAAGATTCACAGTACACAGGCGCTTGAGCGCGGGCGCTCTCAGTTCGCTCGCGCGCGCGCTCCCTTGTTTGAAACTAGTTTAAGCTTCTCTTGTCTACTCATCTTCTTGATGGCAAGTTCACGCTTCATTGCAGACTTCCGTGTGGAATGCATTTCAAAATATATGAGTTTTAATGGTTTGTTAGACATTGTGAAACGACATCCTCTACCTGAAAAATGTTCAGTTATCCTTTCGTAAAGATTTGAAGTATAACCGGTATAAAGAAATCCATGCTCACATTGGAGGATGTAAACATAGAACAACATCATCACCTTCGACCTAATTTGGCATAGTAGGTTAATGATAGTTCCATATTAAATATGGG
>JAOZGV010000136.1 GCA_026015225.1 Candidatus Bathyarchaeota archaeon | reverse complement strand
CTCCACTAACTCCTATGTTGATAATTTTAACTTTGAGATTTACTTCTTTAGATATTAGATAACTACTTACAATTTTTTCAAGAAATTCAGTATACGGTGTTATTTTAAATGGATTAATTCCATTAAAACCGATTTGAAGGCCAACAGTAAGACTATTTCCAAATGCAATAATTTTTATTATTTTTTTTTGTTTTTCATCATGAATTTTATCAAAAATAAAATAATAAATCTGAACCTGCAACCGCACGCGCTTTTATTTTCATTTATCAAAATTTCGTATCTGTAACTCATTTCATGCTCTTGATTTTATTTGAGATGTTTTGATAATGCTAGTGCACCATATAAGATAGAATCTTCTCCAAATTTTGTAATTTCAATCTCTGGAATCCTATTAATATTAAATTGATTAATCAGCTTTCTTATTGGATTTAGAACTAAATTGCTATTCTTGATAGCAATTGTACCCCCGACTGAAATAAGTTCGGGATCATAAATGTTTGTTATAGTAGCAAATCCAATGGCGTTAAGCCGTCCAATTTCTTTGATTATTCCTAATGCCAATTTATCACCTTCATGAGCTGAATTGAATAGTTTTTCTGGAGATAACTCATTTAAGTTGCCATCAGTAATTTTGAATAGATTACTTGATTTTAATTCATCAATGCTTCTCGACTTCATGTACAGTTTCACAAAGTTTAAGATATTTGATCCCCCACAGTAAGCTTCCCAATGACCTTTTTTTCCACAACCGCATGTTAATTTGCCCTCACTATCGATCACTACATGTCCTATTTCAGATGCATTCCCATCCTTTCCCTTTAGAAGGTGGTTATCAACAAACGCTCCGCCACCAATACCAGAACTCAATGTTACGTAAATTATGTTCGCTAATTCTTTTCCTTGACCGAATTCTTTTTCCGCTATTACCCCGGCAATACAATCGTTTGCTAAAAAAATAGGGATTTTCAATTGACTTTTTAAAGGATTAACAATTGGAACGAAATCAAATCCTATATTAGGAGGGTTAACTAAGGCTCCTTTGTCCATATCTAATGGACCAGCTGAACCAATCCCAACGCATCGTATTTTATCTATGTCTCCTAGTGATTTAATCATTCGAATAATCTGAAAGCTTATGCCCAAAGGACCGCTGGATTTATCAGTTCTCTCTTTCAATCGGGAGTTAATGTTACCTTCTTCGTCTCCTAAAGCAACTCGTACATTAGTAGCTCCTAAATCAACGCCTATAATGAATTTCATATTCATCCTTTTAATACTTCTCTTGATTAATAAGAATCACTAGATCAGAGCTCGTTTGTATAATTAAGTTATTCTAAACCCATTAGTAATGCATAATGTTTAAGGCATAAAAATACATGATAGATGGCAATGCAAATAATAAAAAATTGGAACTAAAATGATTGTGAGAAAAAAAGCAAATTGTGCTTGATATATTGGGGGACTATAATGAAGCAGCTATCACACAATGGCGTTCTTTTGCCAAAATATGAATTTAAAGGATTTAAGAATAGATTTCGAGGAAAAATTGTTAGACTAACTCCTGAACAAGAGGAGATGGCTGTAGCGTGGTCGAGAAAAATAGGAACACCCTATGTAGATGATTCTACTTTTAGAAAGAATTTTTTTGGAGATTTTTCAAAATCTTTAGATATAAAAGAAAAAATCGGCTATGAAGATTTTGATTTCTCCGAGATCATCGATTGGATAGAGAGTGAAAGATTAAAGAAAGAAAATATGAGTAGGGAAGAGAAGAAAAAACTTGCAGAAAAAAGAAAGATGGTAAGAGAAACGAATAAGGAGAAATATGGATTTGCTATCGTAGATGGTGAAAGAGTTGAGGTGGGGGCATATGCTGCTGAGCCAGCAGGAATTTTTATGGGTAGGGGAAAACATCCACTCAGAGGAAAGTGGAAACGATCTATTAAACACAATGAAATTACTTTAAATCTATCGCCTGATTCCCCAGTTCCTAAAGGTAAATGGAAAGAGATAGTTTGGCAACCTGACTCGATGTGGATAGCAAAATGGGACGATCCTCTTAGAGGAAAGGAAAAATACATATGGTTGGCTGAGACCTCACCCCTCAAGCAAATACGCGAGAGAAACAAATACGATCGATCGAAAAAATTAGAAGGAAAAATTGAAAAAATACGCTCACATATTGAGAAAAATTTGATCAGTTGCAATATTAAGAGGAGAAAGATCGCTACTGTATGTTATCTTATCGATACTCTAAAATTAAGAGTGGGAGATGAGAAGGATAAAGATGAGGCGGATACAGTGGGAGCTACGACACTAAGGCCTGGGCATATCAACTTCCTCGATCAAAATACTATCCTATTTGATTTTTTAGGAAAGGACAGTATACCATTCAGAGAGAGCATTAAGGTTTTGCCTCAAGTCTATAATAACATGAGAGAGTTTGCAGAATCTTCCAGTTCAGCCATATTCAACGGAGTTCGATCTGATAGCGTCAGTGCTTTTCTGTCAGAGGTTGCTAAAGGAGTCTCTGCAAAGGTTTTTAGAACCTACTATGCTACAGAGACTGTAAAAGAATTTCTCAAAAATACAAAAGTAACTAAGAAAACAGAGTCTTGGAAGAAAAAAGAATTTCTGACTATGGCAAATCTCGAAGCTGCCATCCTTCTTAATCATAAGAAAGCTATTCCAAAAAATTATAAAAAAACATTAGAGAAAAGAAGAGCTCGTCTCAAGGAGCTAAAAACCAAAAAGATGACACCAAAACGCATTGAAAACATTCAGAAACTTCGTTCTCGAATCAGAATAATGACTGAGACAAAGGGGTATAATCTCAATACTTCACTTAAGTCATACATAGACCCTAGGGTCATCTACCGATGGGGCAAAAGGATAGATTATAATTGGAGAGATTATTATTCAAAATCTCTAGAAAGAAAATTCGAATGGATTGAAAAATCACGGGCCTGATATTTTAGATTTACTTTAGACTCAATTAGATAGTTCTAATCGCTTATTCAGAAAAATTCTTTTTCAATCCTGGATATGTCTTCATAATTTTTTACCAAACGGTACTCTTCCAAGGGTGAAGCGTTAAGAGACGTAAAACTTTTTCCCCATTTGAAAATTGATAGAATTTGAGAAGCTTGAGATATAAAATCCGTAATAAAAAGCGCAGAGTACAAGGCCTCAGCAGAGCTCAATTTGCCTATCTTTCCATAATTGATAGGGTTTGCTGCTAAAAGTAATGGCAATCGTCGATTTTGCCCTCTTGACAACTTTTTATAAAAGGATAATGTGCTTTTCTCCCAAGAGCAATCAACTACTACTATACCGTATTTTTGTATTGTGCCCCTATCTGAATTTGACAGTATATTTTTTGCAAATGGATTTAATATAATCATCTTTCTTTTAATTTGTGATGCTCTGTATAATGGTTTAATTAATTTAAATTTTACAAGCTTGGATGAAGTGCATTTTTTCGGGTCGTCCTGTCGCAATAGGTATACGTAAATTCTAGCTTTAGTGTTTTGACCTAACATATTTTCAAACATTTATGGCTCATCGGATCATTCATTACTTTCGGAATCTGTTCGATCATATCTGTTGGCACTATATGGAAGCCTTTTTCCTCTACTACAAAATCTCCTGCTGCACCATTAATAAATGCTCCAGCAACTGCAGAATCAAAGGTATCATTGCCTTGAGCAAGTAAGCATCCTATAATACCTGAGAGAACATCTCCCGTTCCGCCCACAGTCATTCCAGGATTTCCAGTACGGTTCAATCTTACTTTATTTCCATCAGAGATAATATCGATATTCGATTTTAGAAATATAATTGAGTTTGCTCTTTTTGCTGCGTTCTTTACTTCTTTTGATCTTGATTCTAGATTCTCGGATGGTTTTGAGCCGGTAATATTCTCAAACTCACCAGAGTGTGGTGTTAGAACGGCTGGAAAATTGATTTTAAGATTTTCCATTCCAATTATCTTTATCGCATCTGCATCAATGAGAGTGGGTTTATTTAGACGATTTAAAGTTTTAAATAATTTTGATATTGCTTCTATAGTATCCTTATGTAAATTCAATCCAGGACCTAATAATATTGCATCATTTCTTTCTAACAAATCTTTAAGTTGACTAAGATTATCAGTCGCAAGATGGGTGCCCTTTAATTTATAAGTTATTAAATTTGGGGATATAGCAGAGATAGAATAGGCTGTCTTTTCAGGAGACGCTATACATACCAAATCTAAACCAGCCCTAAGGGCCGCGAGTCCTGCCATAGCAGGAGCACCAACATAAGTCTCACTCCCCCCTATTATCAACAATCGTCCAAAATCTCCTTTATGAGATTCTAAAGGCCTTGCTTTTTCAGTTATTTTAACATCGCCTGGACCAGCAAAAATTTCTGCTTCCTTTGGTATTCCTATGCTTTTGATTTTAATTTCTCCAATATTTTTTTTGGTTTTATTTAATCCTCTTTTAACACCATGAAAAGTGATAGTTAAGTCAGAATTGACGTAATCTCCTAGAATTTTTCCAGTATCAGCATCTATCCCAGATGGAATATCAATGGACATTTTGAATCCATTTGAATCGTTTATGCATTTTACTCCGCCTAGTAAGGGTTGACGTAAGTTTCCCTTTGCTCCAACGCCTAAAAGAGCATCGACAATTACATCTGCTTTTGCCGGAAAGAGCAAAGATGAATCTTGAAAAATTTTTCTTTTAATACTCATAGACATCGATTTCAAGGATTTCCAATTTAAAAATGTGGATTTGTCTTTGATATCGAACTCTTTACCAATTAGATTAAATGCAACATTATAATTCATAGAAGCGAGATGTCTTGC
>JAOZGV010000095.1 GCA_026015225.1 Candidatus Bathyarchaeota archaeon | reverse complement strand
AGAAAAATTTAGATAATGCGCGCGCTAAAAGATTCTTACTTAATTTTTCCAAAAATTCAAAATAAAAGATTTTAATTAAAATCATAATTTCTTCCCGATTTAAAATTACTATAAATGGAGAAAGATCAATATGCCATCATATGATTTAGTCATTGTCGGAGCTGGAAGCTCTGGTTGTATTGCAACAAAAACTGCAGTATTAAATGGTTTAGAAGTTTGTTTAATAGATTGCAAACCAAGACAGAATATTGGAGATAAGATATGCGGGGATGCCATTGCAAGGCACCATTTTGATTCATTAGGAATTAAATATCCCTCTGGACAGGAATTAGAGCATGAAATCAAAGGAGTTAAGGTTTACTCCCCAGACATGGAGTCTGTTTTTAAAATTGAAGGTGAAGGGGTGTCTGGGTTTATAGTAGATAGGCTCATGTTAGGGCAGAGATTATTAAAAGGGGCGCTTGATTGTGGTGTGACATTTCATGATAATACATTGGCGTTGGAGCCAATTATTTCAAATAGTTTTGTAAAAGGAGTTAAATCAAGAAATCTTAATACTGGAAAAGTAGAAAAAATATACTCTAAATTAACCATGGATGCTAGCGGATTTTCTGCAGCGTTAAGAAGAAACCTTCCAAAAAATTTTGGTTTTATAAAATCTATAAAAAATCAAGATTTATTGCCGTGTTTCAGAGAGATAAGAGACGATGTTGATTTTAGATCTGATTATTGTAAAATATTTCTTTCACAAGAAATTGCACCAGGCGGATATTATTGGATTTTTCCTAAAAATAATGAGAAAGTAAATGTTGGATTAGGGGTTCAGGGATTAAAAAATCACCCAAATCCTAAAGAAATACTCTATAAAAACGTTATCTCAAAAGATATTTTCCGCAAGTCTATCATATTAAATTCAGGGGGCGGTTTTGTTCCCACCAGACGTCCAATAGACTCACTTGTTTCAGATGGAATTATGTTTTTAGGAGATGCGGCATGTCTGGTAAATCCAATTCATGGAGGGGGTATAGGACCATCCATGCTAAGTGGAAAATTGGCAACTGAAGTAGCGGTTATGGCATTATCTAAAGGAATTCCATCAAAAGATTTGCTTTGGGAGTATAATCTCAAATATATGAAAGAGTATGGGGCAAAGCAAGCAGGACTAGATATTTTTAGAATTTTATTACAATCCTTAAAAGACGATGAGATTAATTATGGAATGAAACATCAATTAATCAAACCTGAAGACATATTAGAAACGAGTTTAAAAGGAGAGCTCAAAATAAGTATCACGGAAAAGGTGACGAGAGTTTTCAAGGGATTAAAGAAGATAGATTTATTAAGAAATTTAAAAAAAACTGCCGATAAAATGCAGCTTGCCAAAAACCTTTATCAAAATTATCCTGAAAATGAAGAATTTGAAGCTTGGGCGAAGAAAATCAGGACTCTTTATGAGTTATAAAAAATTAGTTGCTAAGCTCATCAATTTACCATCCATGTTCTGCAAATAAAAGATTGATATAGAGATTATATTCGACTAAAATTTGTAAGAGGAAAAAGATCTTTGGAAAATATCGAAAGCCCTGAAAATAGAATTAAGATTAAGAATGAACGTTTACAGGTTCCAAACGAACCTGTCATACCCCTTATTAAGGGAGATGGTATAGGACCTGATGTAGTCAAAGCTGCTATCACAGTTCTCGATAGTTCTGTAAAACAAGCCTATAATGGTGGGCGCAAGATATTTTGGAAAGAATATTTGGCTGGAGATAGTTCAAAAAAAGCACATGGCAAGTGGTTACCCGAAGAAACTATAAACGCGATTGAATATTACAAAATTGCTTTAAAAGGGCCCCTAACTACTCCTGTTGGTGAAGGTTATAGAAGTTTAAATGTTACACTTAGACAGAGACTCGATCTTTATGCATGTGTAAGACCTGTGGAGTATATTCCTGGAGTCCCAAGCCGATTAATGAATCCAGAAGAATTGAATGTCGTTATTTTTAGAGAGAATACTGAAGATGTCTATGCGGGGATCGAGTATGATGCTTGTACTTCTAAGGCCAATAAAGTAATTGCTTTTTTAAGAGATGAAATGGGGGAAAAAATTAGAATAGATTCTTCTATCGGTATAAAACCAATAAGTGAGTTTGCTACAAAAAGAATAACACGCGCAGCAATTAATTACGCAATTAAACACAATAGAAAGAGTGTAACCATTGTCCATAAGGGAAATATAATGAAGTATACTGAAGGGGGATTTCGAAAATGGGGTTATGAAGTCGCAGAAAATGAGTTCCGAGATTGCATAGTAACTGAGTCTGAAATTAAAGAAAGAACGAATTCTATTGACGGTAATTTAGAAAATAAGTTAGTAATTAAGGACAGAATAGCAGACAATATGATGCAACAAATAATTCTCCGAACAAGAGAGTATGATGTTCTTGTATTGCCCAATTTAACCGGTGATTATATATCAGATTTAGCGGCTGCACTAGTAGGTGGTTTAGGAATAGCACCTGGAGCGAATATAAATTACGAAACAGGAAAAGCATTATTTGAACCAACGCATGGAACTGCCCCAAAATATGCCAATCAAGACATTGCCAATCCAACATCAGCAATACTGTCTGGAGTAATGTTACTTGATTACATCGGCTGGAATGAAGCTTCATCCTTAGTTAAAAAAGGTGTAACTGAATGCATAAAAGAAAACTTTGTAACAAACGATTTTGCTCGACAGATGCCAGGTGTAAATCCAGTTAAAACATCAGAATTTGCCAAAAAAATTGTCTCAAAAATTGAGACTTAGTGATTGATAGATCAAATCAAAAAATTTAGAATTATTAATAGCCTAATTTTTTTTAAATATTCTGTGTGAGCGCCTTTAAATATTTTTAATTTTGATTTAATATGGCATGGATTTTTAGGATTATTATTGGTTGGGTTTTTATGAAGATTAATTTCGGAAAAATCGATATAGAATCAAAAGAGACGGAAATGATCGATATAACTGAAAATATTCAAAAAAACATAAACGATTCTAATTTGAGAGATGGATATATCATTGTTTTTGTTCCTGGCTCAACCGGAGCTATAACGACAATAGAGTATGAGTCTGGATTACAAAGAGATTTTCCAGACATGCTTGAAAGAATATCACCTAAAAGTATACCTTACGAACATGAAAAAAGATGGCATGATGGAAATGCTCATTCCCATGTAAGAGCTTCCTTAATAGGTCCGAGTCTAGTAGTTCCATTCCGTAATTCAAAGTTAACATTGGGTACTTGGCAACAAATTGTTTTTATAGAGCTTGATGTGCGGCCCAGAAAGAGAGAATTAATTGTGGAAATTGTAGGAGAATAAATATAATTTATTCTATATGCAATAAAGGATTTGCCAGAGTAGAATTCAAAAGTTCTATTTCCGTATTCCAATCATGGATAGAATGAATCCAACAATGAGTATTATTAATCCCACTAAACCCCATGCCATCCAAGGAGGAATATAAATATATAAATATCGAACCATAGACATGCATAGGAATAATATACCTATTACAGCCAAACTAGCCCCTATAATCGCAATTATAATTTTTTTAATAATTGAACTTGCTATATCAGATATATATGGTCTGACAACTTCAAGAATGTAATCATTCATCTTATCTTGGATATTCTTAAACATCTTATTAAAAAACAACGAAAATATGGCTTTTACAATATCATCCAAAATGCCCTTTTTTTTCGACATTTTTCTATCTTCGCCTGGTTGATGTTCCTAATAAAACTCCGAGTACCAATCCAGCTAAGAAGATTATTGCTGCTGATTCTAGAGGGCTTCCCATAACCATTTCTTCTAATTCGCCCTTAGCTTCTGACGATAGATCTTTAACATCTTCTAAGAGACGCGCTCTTGTTTTTCTTATATTCATTATTTTCTTATGAAGCTCTTCTACGGATGGTTTTTCTTTTTTACTCATGAAAAAAATGACCTCCTAGACCTATATTTGATCTCTTTTTTAAATTTAAATCTATTTTGGATTAAGACAAACCTGAGGTTAGATCAATAAAAATATTATTATCTAGAATTTTCTGAAAAATGAATGCCAAACAATAAGCCTAAAGTAAAGAATAGCGTCATTGAAAGACCAGGATACGTTCTCACAAATTTTTTTATTTCTTCCATTTTTTCTTGAATCTTATCGTGTCTATAATCGAGTAATTTCTCTATTTGTTCATCAGAGAATTCTTCCATAGCTTTTTCTTTTTTACTCATAAGGTTCACCAATTGATTTAATCTTTATTCCCATGCCTATTAGATGATAAATCAAAACTTAACTTTTTCGCAGATTTTTAACTAGCTTAAAGCAGTAGAGTAAAAAATGGCTCTTTCTAAATTTGGAGCCAATTTTTTTATTATACCGCGTGCATTTGTCCCAAGCTTACATGTCAGAATATGACTTGTAATACATAGAGTTTCAATCCCAACTATATCTCGGTACGCATTTACCTTATCAATAGCTTTTTTAATCTCTTTTGATAATGCACCAATAATTATTATGCGTTCTAATGGATTTTTTATTAAATCTTTTAAATAATTAACTTGATAATCCGATATCTCGAGTGATATATTGTCTTTTCCTTCAACTTTTATTACCCTTGCTTCTAAGGGCAAATCTAAACATAATGTAAATTTGCTTACGATATTTTTCATAGATATCTTAAAACCATCAGTAAGTTGTGCTTGGAGTGTATATAATGAACATACTCCATTACAATGATCTGGTGATAGGATCCCTATATCTAAATTTAAAAATTTTTCATTAATTTCAGATATAAAGCTTTTATACACTTCTCCAATTTTTATTTGGTCATATTTCACAGGGGCTATCCCAAATTTTCTTTTAATAAGCTCCATTAAAACTTCAGAATCTTCTCCAGAAAATTTAACTAGAACCCACCCATCATAGGAAATATCTACTTCATTTAATTTTACTTTAATGCCCGATGCTAAATTTTTAATTATTTTATAAACTTCTTTTTTTCCTTCAATTATATCAACATTGGTTATTCTCTCAGAGATTACAAATTCCATTGCTTCTAATCACTCATCAATTGGGAGATTTCCTTGTGAAGATTTTTGAATCTTTTTACTGCAGGATGCTTGGTCCCTAGTTTTTGTGAAATTTCCTCTACAGCCTCCTTGACAGTCGTCCTCTTCTTTCCTCTGATAAGTTTATCAGCATAACTTACAATTTTCTCTTCAATACTTTTAGGCATATAACTCCTTGCAGGAAGTCCTATTTTGCGTGCCTCTTTAATAGGGATGCCAGCCCCTATATGTCTTTCAACAAGATTTGCTAAATCCTCGCTATAACCTACTGCCCTAACCAATGTGGCTCCAAGGATTGCATGTCTTATATCATTTGTTATTCCTCTACCAACATCATGCATTAAAGCACCAATTTCAATCAATCGTATATCAATAGGATTTTTATTTTTACATGCTTTAGCTATCTCAACTGCATACTCAGATACTGTAATACAGTGTTCTATTACTCTTTTATTACATCCGACGCGCTTGAGAAATACAAGAGTTTCTTTTTTGGAAGGATATTTTTTCAAAATTTATATGCTCTTTCAAGTTTATTGGATTAAAATAAATCGTATGATAATAGATATTGAAGGTTTTTTTATAATTTGATAACTCTCATTTAAGAATATCAGATGATATGAAAAAGTGTTTTAGATTGAAAAATCTATCAGGAAACAAGTTCTCTCGCTTTCAAGACTCCATTCCAAGCATCGCTTCCATATGCGTCAGCACCCATTTCTTCAGCGATTTTTTCATCTAGACACCTACCGCCAACCAAAATTTTTACCATTTCCATTTTTTCATTTTTTATAGAGTCGATAGTTTCTTTCACTTTGTCCATAGTGACGCTCAATAGAGCTGACATAGCAAG
>JAOZGV010000128.1 GCA_026015225.1 Candidatus Bathyarchaeota archaeon | reverse complement strand
ATCGGGAATAGACTGATTGGAAATGGAGAACCGTGCTTTATAATTGCTGAAGCTGGAGTAAATCATAACGGAGATATTCGCTTAGCTAAAAAATTGATCAATGTTGCAAAAGATGCTAATGTTGACGCAGTTAAGTTTCAAATTTTTAAAACCGAAAGTGTAGTCACAAAGTATGCAAAACTTGCAGATTATCAAAAAAATACTAATGTGCAAGCTCAATATGAAATGCTGAAAAAATTTGAATTGCCAAAAGAAGATTTCATAGAATTATCAAATTATTCAAAAAAGAAAGGGATAATGTTTTTATCTTCACCATTTGACAAAGAGAGTGTTGATTTATTAACTGAGTTAGATATACCCGCCTTTAAAATTGGATCCGGTGAGATAACTAATTTTCCACTAATCAGAGAGGTAGCAAAGAATAAGAGACCTGTTATTTTGTCTACTGGAATGTCCACTTTAAAAGAAGTTGGGGATGCATTGAATGTTTTTAGAAGTAAAAAGCTCACGGACATAATCTTACTTCATTGCGTATCCAACTACCCAGCAATTGTAGAAAATGTAAATTTAAGGGCAATCGAAACTCTAAAACGCACATTTAATCTGCCGGTGGGCTTTTCTGATCATACGCTGGAGATTATTGTTCCTATAGCTGCAGTCTCGCTAGGTGCTTGTATTATAGAAAAACATTTTACTTTAGATAGAAATTTGCCAGGCCCAGACCATAAAGCGTCTTTACAACCAGATGATTTGAGAGAAATGGTTAAAGCGATTAAAGATGTTGAAAAAGCATTGGGAGATGGAAAAAAAAGACCAACAAATGAGGAGGAAGAGATAAAGAAAGTTGTAAGGAGGAGCATAATTGCAAAAGTAGACATACCCCCAGGAGCAATAATAACTGAGGAAATGCTGGATTTTAAGAGGCCTGGAACAGGGATCGAGCCTAAACATATCGATATGATCCTTGGAAGAAAAGCCAAAACAAGAATAAGGTCTGATGAATTTATTACTTTTGACAAACTATTGTGAAAAATATGCGAAAATTCATTGTTATAACTGGAACCAGAGCAGAATATGGGATATTTAAGCCAGTGTTAAAAGCTATAAATGAGCGCATAGATGTAGAACTTTCTTTGATTGCTATTGGCATGCATTTATTGAAGGATTTTGGATACACAATTAATGAAATTGAAAAAGACGGCTTTAAGATCAGTGCAAAAATCGAGGGCCTATATAGCAAAGATAGTGGGGCGGACATGGCTAAATCCATTGGTAAGGGCATTGTAAAATTAACAGAAGTGCTAGATAAAGCAAAGCCCGATATACTTCTTCTTTTAGGAGATCGTGGAGAAATGCTTGCTGGAGCTATTGCTGCAACCTACATGAGTATACCAATAGCCCATATCCATGGAGGCGAGGTCTCTGGAAATGTTGACGGGGTTGTAAGACATGCTATTACAAAATTAGCGCATATACATTTTCCTGCCACAGAAGAAAGTGCTAATAGAATTATAAAGATGGGCGAGGCCCCATCACGCGTCTATGTAGTCGGTGCGCCAAGCTTGGACTCAATTCTTAAAGAAGATATAATCGAACCAACAGAATTATCAAAAAAATATGATTTAGATCTATCCAAACCAATTCTACTTGTCATCCACCATCCAGTGATTTTAGAATTTGATAATGCCCCCAGTCAGATACGTGAAACATTAGAAGCAATATCAGAGTTGAAATATCAGACAATTTTGGTCTATCCAAATGCTGATGCAGGGGGTAGGAGAATGATAGAAGTAATAAAAGAATATGAAAAATCCCCTTTCATCAAGACTATTGAGAGCATTCCGTATAGAGAATTTCTGAGTTTGATGAATATTGCGAATGCTATGGTTGGGAATTCGAGCAGCGGAATAATTGAGGCCCCATCTTTCGGTTTGCCCGTAGTCAATATTGGTTCTAGACAGGATGGAAGACAGAGATCTACCAATGTAATTGATGTTGGTTATAATAGAAAGGGGATCAAAGCTGCGATAAAAAAAGCGTTATATGATGAAGATTTTAAAAGAAAGGCAAAAGAATGCAAAAATCCTTATGGAAATGGAAAGGCAAGCATTAGAATTGCAGACATTTTAAGTAAAATTAAGATAGATAAGGAACTATTACAAAAAAGGTTTACTTGGTAATAAAATGTTAAACAAGAGATTCAAGGACTGGAAATTTCCCAAAATAGAACATGGTAAATTGACTGAATATAATTGGTTAGTGCAATATCCAGAGAATCTGGAGTTAGGCAAGAGCACGGACATCGGGGCTTTTACTTATATCAATGCAAAAAATGGCGTTATTATAGAAGATTTTGTACAAATAGGCTCACATTGTTCAATTTATTCCATCTCCACTATGGACAATAGAGAGGGGAAAGTGATCTTAAAGAAAAATTGCAGGATTGGCAGTCATAGTGTAGTATCGCCAGGGGTTACAATAGGCAATAACTCAATCATTGGTGCTCTAAGCTTTGTCAACAAGGACATACCCGATAATGTAATAGCACATGGCACTCCTATCAAAGTTGTGAGGAAATTAACAGATAAAGAAATTAGCAAGCTTGGAGAAGTCCAATGATTGACCGGAAAGTACCCCTGTTCAGAATTTATTGGGACGAAGAGGATATTGGAGCTGTAGAAGAAATTATTCGATCTGGAATGAGCTGGTGTGTCGGAAAACAAATCGAAGAATTCGAAGATATGATAAAAGAATATTTGGATGTAAAATATTGCTTAACATTCAACTCTGGAGGTTCTGCCCTTTATGCATTAATGCTAGCATACAAATTTAAAAGCGGAGATGAAATAATAGTCCCATCTTTTACATTTATTGCCACAGCATATGCGCCATTATATGTAGGAGCAAAACCAATATTTGGCGATGTTGAGTTTGAAACTTTTGGTCTTGATCCCGAGGATGTTAAGAAGAGAATAACTAAAAAAACAAAGGCAATAATACCAATTCATTATGGTGGAATGGCATGTAGGATTGGGGAATTGGAAGAGATCGCGGAAGATCGTAACTTAATTCTAATTGAAGATGCGGCCGAGTCCTTTGGTGCAAAATTTAAAGAAAGATTTGTAGGCAATTTCGGTGACTCGAGCGTTTTTAGCTTTTGCCACAATAAAGTCTTTACCACAAGCGAAGGGGGATGCGTGGTTACAAATAACAAAGAAATCTATGAGAAACTCAAATTGATCAGGTCTTACGGAAGAGTTATAAAAGGAGATTATTTTTCAGAATCTGAAAGTATGGATTATACGGAAGTTGGCTTTAATTTCCGAATGTCAACTTTATTGGCCGCATTAGGTATGTCTCAATTGAAAAAAGTTAATAAAGCAATAGAGATGAGGAGGGGGAATGCTAAATACTTGAATAAAGAATTGAAAGAGGTAGAGGGCATATTTATACCAGAAACCCCCTCAAAAGATCATTATGCAGTTTATCAGATGTACACAATCAGGATATTAGAAGGAGGGAATGTGAGAAAAGAATTAATGAAATATCTTAAAGAAAGGGGCATTGCTACCCGAATATATTTTGATGCGGTTCATAAATATTCCATCTTTAAAAATCTTGGCTATGAAAATATTTCATTGCCTAAGACAGAAAAACTCTGTTCTCAAGTTTTAACTCTACCAATATATCCGCATATGGCGAGGGATGAAATGGATTACATAATTGAAAGTATTAAGGAATTTTTCAGATAAAACAAATTTGAAGAGTCATAAATACACTTATCATTTTTAATTAGCCTTTATCAGCGGGCATTATCTCTTCCATAATGATCTTTTTAAGGAAATTTTTTGAAGAGTGTGGTTTGAAATCTAGTAAAATTTTTGCGAAAGTAATATCAGCGATTGAATCATATATTATAAATTTTTCTTTTTTATAAATCCATTTTGTCCCAGGATAAATTTCACATATAATATCCAAGATTTCTTTAATTTGAATGCCTTTTCCAGATCCTATGTTTACAATTTTATTATTTGCTTTTTCATATATCGCAGACTTGTAAAAAGCATCTACGACATCTCCAACATAAATAAAATCTCTATATTGATATGGACCAAAGCTTTCGATTAACTCTTTTTTTTCTGCTTTTCTTAGAAAAAAATTGATCACTCCTTTGTTTCCTCTGCCATATACGTTGAACAATCTTAAAATAACATATTTCAAGCCAAAATTATTATGGAATGCCTTTATCATTTTTTCGCAGATATATTTGTGCCATGAATATATGTTTGTAGGTCTAAGGGGAAAGTCTTCTCTTATCGGGAGAACATCTACTAATCCATAGATTGCAGAGGAGGAGGGGAATATTAATTTTTTATCGCCACCGCTGATTCGGCAAGCTTCCAAGATTTTTTGTAGGGATACTACATTCAATTCAAAACTTTTAGCAGGTTCCTCTTGAGCAATCTTTGCATCTGCCAGACCGACAAAATGGATTATTATGTCATGCTCTTTTACAACATCTACCAATCTCTCAAAATCTAGAACGTTGCTTTTTATATATCTTCCTTGAATTGGACAAGAGGTGTTAATATCTAAAACACATACTTCATGTTTAGATTTTTGAAATTTTTTTACTAGACTCTGTCCTATAAATCCTGCTCCACCTGTGATCAATATTTTTTGGTCATTGTTCATGTATCATATCCCCCCTTCCTAATTAGAAATTCACATTTCTTATCATATTAATTACAGATAGTCAGTTTTTTAGTTATTTAGTAATCAGTTTAATGACAGATTAGCTGGATTAACCAATAACCTTTCCTAAAATCTATATTCTCATTCAAAAATAGAATCTTAACTATCAAAGGTAAACCTTTTTAGACTTATTTGAAAATATTTTTTCATATTGTCCATAACCCTAATAAAATATAAAAGAAGCCCAAATTTTGATGTTCTTATTAAATAGCACGCACATGCACACGCACTAAAACTTAGCGATAGCAAAAAATCCTAACAGGTAGAGAAGGGAGAACAGGTAGAAAATCACTCTAACAACGCTACTTTCTGAAAGTATTTATGCATTGGCACCTCTCAGGCTTTAATGCTCACGCACAAATACACATGCGCTTCCATAAAAAAAGTTCCATGGCAAAATAGAAGCTGCTATTTTCTCAACTACCTTAATCCAAGCGACTTTGAAAATACTATTATTTGTGAGCCTTGAAGACTTTCTTGTCAGAAAGTGTAAATATCCCTGCAAGAATTTATGTTTAGCAATTTTTACACATTTGCAATCATATTTTGCAAATATTGCAACCCATTCAGAGGGAAATAACGGGAACGTATTGAAAGCTCGGTCACGGTCAAAGCTTTTGAGACGTGCGAAATGCGAGCTCGCCAGGCATATATCTTCCACAATTATCATATAGCCATTCTTTTTTGTAACTCTTCGCATCTCTTGAACCATCTTTTCTTGTTTATTGTAGGGAATGTGGTGCAAAACGGTAACAGAAAAAACTAAATCAAACAAACCTTCTGGAAAGTCTAATTTCTGTCCATTGGTGATAGAAAAATCTCCTTCAGGCACCTTCCTTTTTGCAATCCTAATCATCTCCGAACTAATATCTACACCAAAATACTTTGCACCTTTGGATAACATAAGAGGAGCCCATCTGCCTACACCGCATCCAACTTCAAGGATTTTTTCGCAATGAATGTCAGGTATTTGTTTCAATAACTTATTTAGACAGCACTTCTGGATTTTGTCCATTATTTCATTAAATTGAGGCGGGGCACCATAAACGCAAACTTTTTCGTAGATGTTAGAGCCTTCTTTAGCTCGTTTATTCCAGAACCTAAGCATGTCATATTTCTTCATTCCTAATTTTGAACTAACCATTTCTTCCACATTTATTAGGCAATATTTTTCCCAAAATTACGAGTCAACATTAAATCACATATTGTATTGCACATGCACGTACTAAATAAAAATTGTAATAATCTTTTAGGATGTCTTATTTTATCAAGAACATGTTATTGCCATTTGAATATATTATTGAATGTATTGTATGAATATATGATATATTATAATAATATGAAACATACTAGTTGAAATTTATGATATATTAAATATAATATAGTATGGCATATATTGCCCAAT
>JAOZGV010000055.1 GCA_026015225.1 Candidatus Bathyarchaeota archaeon | reverse complement strand
TGGTGTTTCTCATTTAGGAAGTTATCCAAATATAGAATTCGTAAAACTTGATTTAAACACTATAGAAAAGACTGCGGAAATTATAAAAGAAATAAATCCAAACATCATTATGCACAATGCTACAATGATGTCCAATTTAGAATGGGCGCGTTTACCAGAAGAGATCACTAGTAAATTAATTTCAGCGGGTATTAGTAATATAGTGCCCTGCCATTTGACATTGACATATAAACTAATGAAATCCGTTCAAATATCTAAAACAGATGCTCATGTTGTGATGTCGCCCTATCCTGATGTAGTAAATGCAGCTCTTGGAAAATTTGGTCTTGCTCAGAATCTTATAGGTTTAGGAAATATAGACTATATTGTGCCCGGTATACAAAAAGCAGCAGCCGACAAATTTAAAGTGAGCGTCCAAAATGTTTTAGTTTTTTTAGTTGCACCCTATGCACTATTAAACTATATCTTTAGATATGGTAATACTGGCGATCTACCTTACTTTTTAAAAATAGTCGTAAAAGGCAAAGATGTAACCAAAGAACTTGATATTCGTGAATTATTAAAAGAGGTAAGCGGATATCTATCACTATTAACAATTAACGATCTAGGCTTTATTGCCGCTTCTTCAGGTGTAAAAAATGCATTGGCAATCCTAAATGATTCAGGAATATTTACTCATGCTCCAGGTCCATTAGGTTTGCCTGGAGGATATCCTATAATTCTAAATGAGAAAGGTGCCAGCTTAGCATTACCTGAAGAATTAACACAGGAGGAAGCTGTGAAGATAAATCAGAGGGTAATAAAAGAAGTTGATGGTGTGGAAAGAATTGAGGACAATGGAACTACTGTCTTTACAGATAAATGCGCTGATGCTTGGAGAGAGGTATTCAACTATGACTGTAAAGAACTCAAGATCGAGGATAGTGAAAAAAGAGCAAAAGAGATTTTATCAATTCATAAAGAATTTGTAAAGTCTCAAGTTAGATAAGATTCAAATTATGATGCCCCGATCAATTGTTTGGCTATAGACACAGCATCTATTGCATTTTCAGCATAGCCATCAGCTCCGATCTCATTTGAAAAGACCTTATTTGTCGCGGCTCCACCTATCATCACTTTAATATCATCCCTTAATCCCAAGGATTTTAGCTCATTTATTACTTCATGCTGCTTAGGTATGGTTGTTGTCATAAGGGCGGATAGACCTAATATATTTGGTTTTAATTCTTTCACTTTATCAATGAATTTTTGAACAGGCACGTCCACTCCGAGATCAACAACATCGAATCCATTTGCTGAAAATAATGCAATGACAATATTTTTACCTAAATCATGAATGTCGCCAGCGACAGTTCCAATTACCATTGAACCAGTTCTTTTTAATTCTTTTTTCTGTTTTTGTATCTCAGGAACTAGAATTTTCATTCCGTCTTGCATTGTCTCAGCGCTAAGAAGAAGTTCTGTTAAAAATAGGTCACCACGTCCATATCTTTCACCTACGATACGTATACCCTTTGTCAGTCCATTCTCAACGATCTTTAAAGGATCTGATCCAGATTCTAGCAAGTCCTTGATAATGGATTTTACACCGTCTGTATCACCCTCAACAACTAAATTGGATAGTTTCTCAAGTTTTTCTTCTATATTTGACAAATCATACTCACTCCAAAAATTCTATTCCTGTTTTACATATTTCTTTTTAGCCCTCTCAATTATCTCGTCAATCTTTTTGATTATATCTCCATCAAGTGGTTCGGGTACATGTGTATCGAGGATCTCTGTTACTCTAGCACTTGCTCTCTCACCTATATTCATACTACCAGCCTCTAACCACTTCTCTCTCGTATTTCTATCGCCTACAGTAAGTTCTGTAGTCTCTTTTGGTACAAATTTGAAAGTATCTTTAGCTTTAGATGAAAGAAAGCTACCCCCTATTCCTACTCGCTCAATGGCCTCTAAACACAAAGTCTCTTCTGTTACTTCGATCCCATCAAGCGTACGCTTAATCTGCGTAACGATCTCATCATCTATTATGAGATTCTCAAAATCTACAGCAAATGTGAATTCTGCTTGACCCATACCGAAAATGAAGCTAGAGCGGGCTAAAGCGGGTATCAATCCAGTTAGGCCTTTTTCATAGCCGCATTGCGCATCGGAGACTTTAGAGTCTGTGGCCATCCATGATGCAGAAGGCAATCCATAATACCTTGCCATTTGAGCACCTCCTGCCGCAACAATTCCTGCAACGACGTTTCCGTGAAGTGCTAGGCAGGTTTTCATGTCCATGGGATGCGTGAAGCCTAAGTTGAATACGCATGGTCTACCCTTCTTTAATATTTGATTGTAGACTATGCCGCTCAAAGCCTCTGCGTTAGTCTGTGCTAGAGTGGATGCAGCAGTGACAGCAGATGTCCCTCCAATAACCGATTCACCTTCAACAAATACTGGAATGCCATAAGGAGCAGTCTCTTTAAAGACATTACACGCATTTTCGCTCCAAATTAAAGGACTGATTGCTGCACAACCAGGCCAAAATTGCGATCTTTTTCTTATTTCCTCCTTTCCACCAAAGATTGCTGCTGCCATCTCTATTTCGTCTAGTATGGCGGCTCTTGAGAATGAGCTATGAAGGAATGCTTTTGTTGTGTTAGTGACCATTGCTTTGAAGTTATATCTGTCAGTCAATTCTAATGGCATATCAGTGGAATGTATTTCACATGAAAAATCGACATTCTTAATAGCATCAGTAAGCTTAGCCCAATTACAGCAATCTTGATATGTTGATTTTCTAGCTTTGTTTTCTTCAATTATATACATGCCAGTCCCTGAAGCAAAATTGACTCTATCGTTTCTAAGGTATACGTCTTGTTTAGGATCTCTTGCTCTTAAGACAACAGAACTAGGCGCTTTCTTAACGAACTCTTCAACTATATCTGGATGAAATCTAGCTACACCTTTTGAGTCGACATCGATTCCAACATCTCGCAAAATTTGTTGTGCTTCGATATTCTCAAACTTCATTCCTACGCGTTCAAGAATCTCAAGTGAAGCTTGATGAATAGCATAAACTTCATCGTTTGAAAGAAATTCCAAAACGGGCCTCATTATTTTTCACAGTTAAGGTTATTTTTTACTTTAAGTTATTCCAAGAAGTCGCTTAGCTAAAGGCAAAGTAAGGACCTCATATCTTGCCCATCCCATGATGGTAGCTATGATTGCGAAACCTAAAACTGAAAATATTAAGAAAGGAGCAATCTTATCATTTCTTCTAAATTTAATTTCATTAACATAGGTTCGGTTTTTTGGATCATATTCAAATCCTCTACAA
>JAOZGV010000121.1 GCA_026015225.1 Candidatus Bathyarchaeota archaeon | reverse complement strand
GGAATATAATGAAAGATTGGAGTACCGATAACACTTGGACATGGATTCCAGATAATTGTGTAGGAACTTGCAAAATAGTTGCATGGGTAAGAGATGGTGAGCACAGTGCTAAATGGGATGACTATGAGTATAAGTGGTATGAGATATATGGATCATCTATCAATCAAAAGCCCCTAATAACTAGGCTTTTACCTGATAGATCTGATCCCCAGATAGTAGGAACTAATATACAATGGACTTGCACAGTAAACGATCCAGACGGTCCTACGACACTCTATAGATACTGGTTAAGGAAGCCCGATGGTACTTGGAATATAATGAAAGATTGGAGTACCGATAACACCTGGACATGGAGTCCGGATAGTAGCTGTGTTGGAAACTGTAAGGTAGTTGCTTGGGTGAAAGATGGTGAACATTGTCTTGAATGGGACGACTATGAATATGAATGGTATGAGATAATCCCTGATCAATCTAATTTACCCCCTTCTATAACTGATTTATCATCTGATCTATCCAGTCCTCAGAGTGTTGGAACCAGCATACAATGGACTTGTACAGTAAATGATCCAGACGGTCCTACGACATTCTATAAATACTGGCTAAGGAAGCCCGATGGTACTTGGAATATAATGAGAGACTGGAGTACCGATAACACCTGGACATGGAGTCCAGACAGTAGCTGCGTTGGAAACTGTAAGGTAGTTGCTTGGGTAAGAGATGGTGAACATAGTGCTGAATGGGATGATTATGAATATGAATGGTATGAAATAATATCCATTCAAGCTAACCAACCCCCCTTCATAATTAATCTATTCCCTAATAACTTATGGCCAATTACAGCAGGAACTAGCGTAATTTGGACTTGTATCGCTACAGATCCAGATGATGATGTCCTATATTATAGATACTGGTTAAGGAAGCCCGATGGTACTTGGCATATAATGAGAGATTGGGATCCAGATGAACGCTGGACATGGATTCCGGATAGTAGCTGTGTTGGAAACTGCAAGATAGTTGTATGGTTAAGAGATGGTGAGCACAGTGCTGAATGGGATGACTATGAGTATCAATGGTCCTACGTATACCCTGCTCCATAACCTCTTAAATTTCAAATCCCTTGAAAAGTGTGTGCATTACACGCACAAAAATGTTATACGTTATAACCCTTCTATAAATCCAATGTCAATAAAGGATAGTGCATTCTATTTGATAATCTCATTTCTATGTTTGGGCCGGTAGAAATACAAGAGTGCGCATTATATCTCGGAGGTTATCTGAAATTGTTGTAAAGGTCAAGATATTTTTTCGCAACATGTTTCCAACTCATACATTCTGCAATCTCTCTACTCCTATTGCCCATATCTTCGATCATCTTACGATCATTGATTAGCTTTAAGACTGCGTTTGATATCGCATCAGAATCTTCTCTAGGAATTATTATTCCGTTTCCATCTATTAATTCTTGAGTCCCTCCTGTATCAGTTGTAATTATTGGTAGCCCAGAGGCCATCGCCTCAAGGATTGTATTAGACATTCCTTCGTTTTTGGAAGGGAGCACAAATATATCGCTTGATGAATAATAATTTGATACCTCATTATGAGGTACATAACCCAAGAAATTTATAAACTCAAAAACTTTGAGCTTTTGAGCAAGGTTCATCAGATCCTTTTTTCTATTGCCTTCTCCAATAATTCTTATCGTAATATCTCTATGTTTCTTGATAATGGCCGGTATCGCTTTAATAAAATAATCAATTCCTTTTCGCTCAATAAGTCTTGATACGGTTAGAACAATGAAACCGGTTTTTTTATGATCTTTCTTCGGTGAGAATTCTTTAATATTTACACCATTATTAATTATGTCAATTTTTGCATTCTTGTCAGTTTTTAATGCTAACTTCTTCAAACCTTGACTATTAGCTATTGTAGCTACAGCATTTCTCCAAATGTGCTTAATAATTGGTTTTAGGAAAATATATTGGAAAGAAAATCTTTTGTTAAATCCTGGGACATCAGAACCACGTAAAGATATGATATACGGAATGTCATTTTTATAGAGATAGGCTATTGCACCGCATGGTATGCCAAAGAAGGCATGGATTAGATTATATTTTTTCTGTTCAATCATTTTTTTAATTTGTTTATACGCTTTAATACTATAGGACAATATTTCTCTCTGCTTCCAGTAGTGTAAGTTTCCTTTGCCCACCGGAAGCTTGTATATTTTAATATTATCATCAATTTTAATTTTCTTAAAATCATTCGTTGCAGAAGAAGTAACTAGGTCTATCGAGATATCATTTATTTGCGAAAATTCTTTTAGTAAATTATATGTTGCATTACCAGCTCCTCCCCCAATGGGTGGATATTCATAATTGAGCATCAAAATTTTCATCTGAAAGCCTCGAAATCTTTTATTCAGATTTAGAGACAATAAAGATGTGGTATATCTTAATATTGCTTAAAGAGTTTGAATGTACATGAATAACTAATTTCAATTTAATATTGTATCAACATCATAAAGAGTTCTTCTATTTGATTCAAGTCTCGTTCTTGCAAACATCTCTCCTAAAAATCCTAAGACCAAAAACTGAGCTCCAAAAACTATCAATAGAATAGCAAGTAAAAGAAGCGGTCTATCTGCAATTGATATTCTATATAATAAACGGATTGCTGATAAGTAAATACCTAATATAATGCCCGCGGTAATCGATAATATGCCCAAAGTTCCAAAAAGATGCATAGGGCGCGTTAGATATCTTTCAATTATGTATACGCTCGATAGATCAAGCATTCCTTTGACCAATCTTTTATTTCCATACTTAGATTCTCCGAATTTTCTTGGATTATGATCAACAATTATTTCTCCAACCTTATATCCCTTAGAACCGATAATTGCAGGTAAGTATCGATGCAACTCGCCATAAATTAGTATGTTTTCCAAAACTCTCTTTTTGTAGGCTCTGAGGGTACATCCAAAATCATGAATTTTTATTCCATATAACTTTGAAGCTACCCAATTAGAGATAATCGAAGGAATCTTTTTTTTGAAAAGCGAATCTTTTCTTTTCTTACGCCAACCACACACAACATCGTAACCCTCATTCAATTTATTTAATAAAGACCTTATATCTTTAGGATCATTTTGCATATCGCCGTCTATCGATACAATATTATTGCCGGAAGCGTGATCAAATCCAGCCACTAAAGCTGCTGTTTGCCCAAAGTTTTTTCTAAATCTAATGACTTTAACATGGGCATCTTTTTTAGCCAATTTAGATAGTTCTTCAAAAGTATCATCATTGCTTCCATCATCTACGAATAAAATCTCATGGTTGCCAGGAAGCTTAACAAGTTCAGATTTTAGACTTTTGTATAGAGGTTTTATATTTTCCTCTTCATTGAAGAGAGGTACGACAATTGAATATTTTATGGTTCTTTTCAATTCGCATTTGGCGCCTCGATAATAAATTAAATCTTTTGGTCTTAATGAAGCTTTAAAATTTTTAATTCAAGGACATTGTTATACGGACTAATACTTATCTGTCTTAGGAATTCTATTTAATTGAAATATCAAAGTTAGCAC
>JAOZGV010000119.1 GCA_026015225.1 Candidatus Bathyarchaeota archaeon | reverse complement strand
CCTCTTTCTCAAAACTAATTTAGAAGAAGATAATTGAAGATAGAAGAAGTTAATGGAATTGTGCGCGCATAAACTAAACACCAACTTTCAGTAATTTTATTGAGGAAGAATAAAAAAATCAAGGAAGAAACTATATTATGGTTCAGTGTGCGCTACAATAAACAAGAAAGCTGGTTAAATTAAACTTCCAATTAAGAGAATTATAAAAATCCCAACACCATTCAATATATATGAAATGGTTAAAAACACTTTTAGTGACATCGTTCTTAAAGAAACGAGTAAGGAGATGCCGATCTCAGAAGGCAATGGTGAAACGATAATAAGCCCCGCTAAAATGAGCATGAAATAATTCTTTAATAAATTTGGTATCTTGTTATCAAAGTACACCACTATTTTTTCTCGAGATAATTTTTCAAAATCATTCGCGAACTGGCTTCTAATAAATCTAAAAATAAAAAAGTTACCAATCATGCTACCAAAGCCTCCAATAAACGCCGCTAAAACAATATTTTGTTCTTTCGCTAAAATCAAAAAAATCGCTGTAGCAGGAACGGCAGTAAAACCATACGCAAAAAGCATTCCTGTTAGAAATGCACTGAAATAACCTAATGAAATTAAAAAATCATGCAACGGAGGATAAGTTTTGCCGCTAAACAAAATACATGCGATTACAATACTTAAGAGGAAAAATGCAAATTTAGAATACTTTATTTTCAGCATTCCTCATGATTTTATTAGAACATTAGTGTTTATATTAATTCCTTTGTGACATAATACATAGCGCGCGCAGTTTGAATTTGTTAAATTTAGCGCGCGCGCGCGCGTAGAAATCACGAAAGTATTAACTTCTCAAGAGTTTAAGAGTAAGACTGAGTAGAATGTACACTGGCGATTTAGAAATACCCAAGAACTAATATATTCATTATTGACAAATATCTATGGAATTGGACACAATATAGGGCAAAAACGTTGAACCGCAATTCGGTTTCAAAATATTTATTTAACCTCTATAGAAAAGTTCGAGAAAAAAAGCTGGAAAGTAGGAAATAAATAGCGTTTTTGTTGCTTATACCAGAAAATAAGCGATAAATAATATTGTCAGAGAATTATTACAACCCATAAATAGGTTCACTCAATGGATCGATAGACGCGCGCGAGTCAAAAAAAGAGTTTTCAAAATAGATGATCTGTATGATTGAAAAAATAATGTCAGACCTATATTTGATCAAAGTACCAATCCCAAATAATCCATTGAAAGCTACAAATTCCTATATTATTAAAGGTAAAGACAATAATCTAATTATAGATACTGGGGTAAATCTCAAAAAAAGCTTGAATACTATACTGTCTGGATTGAAAAAAATTGATGTGGATTTGGAAAATACTGATTTTTTCATCACACACCTACATTCAGATCATTTGGATTTAGCTCTGGTTCTAGCTACAAATTCATCAAGAATTTACTTCAATCAACCAGACGCTGAGGCCATCAGAGGCAGTAATGAATGGAATGATGAGTTATATAATATTGCAAGAGTTTGTGGATTTCCTGAGGATAGACTTCAAGAGGTTATCAAGAAATACTCTTGGCATAGATATAGAGAGATAGATCCTGAAATATTCACAATCCTGAAAGAGGGCGACACTATTGATGTTGGTGATTTTCATTTTAAATTTGTAGAAACTAAAGGTCATAGCAGGGGTCATATGTGCCTTTATGAGTCTCGTAAGAAACTACTCTTTGCGGGGGATCATATTCTTAGCGATATAACCCCTAACATTTCATTATGGTCGTATGATGGTAATCCTTTGAAAGACTATCTAGATAGCTTAGATAAAGTGTATGAGCTAGATATCGAATTAACATTGCCTGGCCATAGAAGTTTCATCAGAGATTGTAGAAAAAGAATTAATGAACTTAAACTACATCATAAAATGAGAGCCATTGAGATCATCTCTATATTGAAGAAAGGAAGAAGGGACGCTTTTCAGATTGCGTCTAAGATGAATTGGGAAATGGCCTATGATTCATGGAAATCGTTTGCAATAAATCATAAGATGTTTGCCACCTTAGAAACAATTGCGCATCTTAAGTATCTTGAAGAAGATGGTTTTATTCAAAAAGAAACTCAAGGTCAGAAGATATTATTTTCGATAAGATAATGATCCAATGCGATATCTTGGTAAACGCAAGCAAAATTCTTAAGCATCAATCATTTTCAGTAAAAATGGTGCTAAATCTTTGGAAGGAGGCTCATATGCACTCTCTATGCTCTTTTGGTTGGGAGGGTTAGTGATTGCAAGTTTCTTCTTATCCAATGGTGCCGAGTCTTTATCCCACTTTTTAGGTGGGAAATTTGTTGGCAGAACATTACTGAGTATAGCAACTACATTACCGGAGATATTAATAGTTTTTTATGCTTCAAAAATGGCTTTGTATGGCATCTCTCTAGGTTCGGCTCTTGGAAGCAATATATTGATGATGAGTTTAGGTTTGGCAGTTATGATTCTTATTGCAACAACTCGTTTATCAAAAAAAGCCGTTAAAGAGATCAATATCGAAGGTTTCAAACTTGATATGGTTTTTTTGGTCTTAACAGCTATTTTGGGTGTTGTGATGTTCATCGATGGTTATGGCATCATAGATGGATTTATCTTCCTTGTTCTCTTCATCCTATATCTGATTTTCGCCTTTCATGAGACAAAATGTGAAAGGCCTCTAGAAATCGAGAAAAAACCTGTTACTTTTAGATCCGTTACCAAAGCCAGTCTCTTTTTTTTAGTTGGAACTGTAGGCACGATATTGTGTGCTGAACCATTTATACATTCACTTGAAGGTTTTGCTGGGGGCATCGGTGTTTCAGTTGCTGTTATCGCTGTAATCTTAAGTCCACTAGCAGGTGAGATGCCCGAGAAAATCTCGGTAATGTTGCTGGCTAGTAGAGGAGAAAGAGGAGTTTCAATCTCAATAGCCAATGTATTAGGTTCCAAAATTCTAAATAATACGTTGCTTCTTTCTATTATGATATTTGGAGCAACCTTATTTCATGGAATTGATGCGACTATAAATCCAAACGGTCTTCTAAAATTTCAAGTTTATTGGACTGGAATCCTTACAATTCTCGCGGCATCATTAATGTTTGATAGGAAACTAACACTATCCGATGGAGTTACTCTAACAATCCTATATACAGCAAGTATTGGATTCCAATTCGTCCTATTAGGATTTATGTGATAATTTTCTTCTATACAATTATTTTTTCCAGTTATATACTAACTGGATTAACAACCCAATGAATCCATATAGCAGGATCGAGGTTAAGAAGTAGACTTGTGGAATCCTTAAAAACCAAGGAATTGTGAAATGCGCCTGAGAAGAATTTGGATTCCCAAGATGAATGATCGATAATCGATATACTTCTGATCCAATAAATGCAACAGCAGGGTTAATGAGAATAATTACGTCATATACCCATAACCAAACAATGAGAAATCCTGCTATACTCCCAATTATTAGAAAACTCAGGAAAATTCTTTTTTTGGGGAAGATTCCAAATTTTTGGATAACTATTACAAGGAAGAAAATGGCTAAGGCATATATTGCATGGATAATAAGAAGTGGCAATATGAAGTAAATAATGAAGTAAAACATAA
>JAOZGV010000031.1 GCA_026015225.1 Candidatus Bathyarchaeota archaeon | reverse complement strand
ATTTTTTTACCCCAAACATAGTTTGGAATCGACAAAGTGTTAATATTCAATAGAAATATTTAAGAGTTAACTCACAATAATTTTATGCCAAAAATTTTAAATATATCTGATTTATCCGATACCACCATCACTTCAAGAACAAGAAATACTAAATTAGAGCACTCGAATTTTAAAGTCAACCTATTTATATAGCAATTTTCAATTTTCTAAGATAATGATTGATATGAGTTCTTTAAAAGAGAAAACGATAGGGTTCATTGGTCTTGGAAATATGGGGTTACCTATGGCAAAAAACATACTAAAAGCTGGATACCCTCTTATGGTTTGGAATAGGACAATTCAACGTACAGATGAGTTAAAGCAATTGGGTGCGAAAGTTGCATCAAACCCAAAAGAGATTGCTGAAAACACTTCTGTCATCATTACTATGTTGTTTGGGCCATCGGCTGTAGAAGAAGTAGTACTAGGTTCAAGAAATAACTCTTTTCCTTTAATTGAAGGAATTACATCGGATAATATCCTAGTAGATATGACAACTAATTTACCAGAAATTACCAGAGATATCGCTAAAGCGATCAGAGATGAAGGAGGCGATATGCTTGATGCACCGGTTTCAGGAAGTGTCAAACCTGCAACTGAGGGATTGTTGACCATATTGGTTGGTGGTAAAAAGGAAACATTATCTCAAGTTAAACCAATACTAGAGACTATGGGAAAGAAAGTAATTCTCATAGGCGACAATGGAGCCGGATGTTCGATGAAACTTACCCTCAATATTCATCTCGCTACATTGATGGCATCGTTTGCAGAATCCTTTACATTTGGAGTGAAGTTGGGTCTAGATCCGAAAACCATACTAGATGTCTTCAACAACAGTGCTTTAAAGACTTACATCTCAGAAACAAAAGGTCAGAAACTCATCGATGGAGACTGGAGCAGTGCTTTTTCTCTAAGTCTGATGACAAAAGATCTAGACTTGGCAACTGAAGCTGCAAGGGGAATTAAGATCCCAATTCCAATTTCAGGTGCAACAAAAGAGGTGTACTACGCATGCATGGCTAACGGAAAAGGCGATCTGGATTTTTCAGCAATAGCAACTCAATTCGAAAAAATGGGAAATGTGAGAATCTCTAAATCCTAAATAATTATTTTTTAAATGTTCGAGACAATTTCACTATTACCAACAAATATTTTTTCAATTGAGACTTTTTTAGAATAAATAGAGATCAAAAATTTACACTAGAGATTTCACAAAATTCTTTTCATAATGGTTATTTAAGAATAGCTTTTTAGGGAGATTCGATATAGAAATTCAAAAAACTCACTTATAATAATGGGGCATTAATTTTGAAAAAAGAGGATATCTTAAATAATTTAAGTTCTAGTATTGGCGCTCTTGATTCCGATGGTGCCAGAAAAGCAATAAAAGAGGCTATAAACAGCAATATCCCTCCAACTGAGATCATAATAAACGGAATCTCAAGGGGCGGGGAGATAGTTGGAGAGAAATTCAAAAATTCCGAGTATTTTTTATCGGAACTCATAATTGCTGGAGAGATCACAAAAGAAGCTCTACAAATTCTTAAACCCTACATTGAACAGAATAAGGTTCAGGTCAGGGGGAAAGTTGTCATTGGAACGGTTGAAGGCGATGTCCACGATATTGGAAAGAATATTGTAATAATGTTTCTTCAATCACGAGGTTTCGATGTGCATGATTTGGGAGTGGACGTTCCAGAAGAGGATTTCATCAGAGCGATTGAGAAGACTGAATCACAGATTTTGGCTATGTCAGCACTTATGACTATGACAGCGCCTGAAATGGGAAAAATCATAACTAGGTTAAAAGAGCTGGGTCTGAGGGATAAAGTTAAAGTAATAATTGGCGGAGCACCAACTACACCTGAGTTTTGTGAGCATATAGGTGCAGATTTTCAGACCGTAGATCCTATTGAAGGCGTAGAGAAATGTCTTGAGTGGGTAAAAAAATAGGGAGATGTTAATTTACGAATCCTAAAGAAAGAATAATAACGTTACTTCAGGGAGATCTCCCGGACAAGTTACCCTTTGTAGCAATTGATCGCCATATTCCTCAAGGAGTAATTGAAAGAGAAGCAAGAAACAAGGGCATGGGTCTAATTTGCTGGAGACCATGTTATACTGAGTCGATATCGAATGTGGAAATTATTACAAAAAGCGAGCCAAATACTTTTATCAAAACCTACAATACTCCTGTCGGCAGTCTAACTGAAGTATTTAAACATGGCATCGGTTACGGCCAAGGAATATTTGGTCGTGACTGGGACGGAGTGCAAGCTAGAAAGAAAGAGTTCATGGTTAAAGAACCTAAAGATTATAAAGTTTTAAAATTCATACTTGAAAATTTACACTATAAACCATACTATTACCCTATTGAAGACCAATTGAAACGGTTAGAAGGAGATGGAATTGTTCTTACAGCTCTGCCATATGAACCTTTGCATAGGTTTCTGATAGAGTACGTTGGTTGGGAACGATTTTATACAGATCTCTCCAAGAATTTAGAGGTACTAGAAGAGCTCAGCGAGATACTTGAGAAGAAATATGTGGAGGAACTTTTACCCATAGCAGCAGATTCTCCATCTGAGGTTATACTTGTTGGAGCAAATATAGATTCTATGCTGGTTAATCCACCCCTATTTGAGAAATACTATTTACCATATTACAAAAAGTGTGCCGAGATTCTGCACGCTAAAGGAAAAATGTTAGATGTCCATCTAGATGGGAGGTTAAAAGCACTAGCTGAATTAGTAGCAAGATCAGAAGTGGATATCATAGAAGCCTTTACGCCTCCTCCAATGGGAGATCTGCCCATCAATGAAGCTCTCTCATTATGGAAGGATAAGCTAATCTGGATAAACTTTCCATCGACCGTCTCTACTCTAATGGGACCTCGACCTCAGGCCGTTAAGGATTATTTATTAGAACAATTAGAGCTAATGATTCCAGGTGAAAGAACGATACTCTTTGCATCTACAGAGAATCGCGTTCCTGAAGAGAACATTATGGCAATGTCGGAAGTTATGGAAAAAGCCACACTTCCATTATCAAAAGAAGTTATCGAAAAGATCCGAAAAAGTACCTAAATTTCCATCTATTTATTATCTTTAAATTCTTAAAAAGAAAGATATTAGAATTTGATTATTTTCATTTTCAGAATTAAGAACCAATTATTATTTTAAATAAAAAAAGAGAAATTATTTAGGAACTTCTGGATATAGACCTAATTCAGTCAATTTTTCTTTGGTCGGTACTCCGTTCTTGTCCCAGCCACGATGTACATAATATTTCTCGATAGCGCCCTCAATACCTGTAGGAATCTTCCCTGCAGATTCGCTGGTTGTTTTAGGTTGCATCAACCTCTTTGGAAATGTGAAGTCGTCCTTCTTTGTTACGCCATACCTTAAGTTCATTAACCTGCACATCTGGAATATACGCTCTCCAGCCTGGCGAAGTTGTTTGAAGTCCCAATTCAGTCCAGTTGCAGCATTCCAAGTGTTCAGCAAGTCGGTCAGTGTATAATTTGCGAAGAACATGAACTTGCAGTGCCCCAATGAATTTACAATGTTATTCCAATCTTGCCAGATTGCTGTCGTTATTTCGGCATTCTTCCATGACCATCGCTCATCGGGTGGAGCCACAGGCTTTCCGAATTCAGGCAATGTAAGATTAACAATGAATAAATGCTGTGGATTGCCCCTCTCATGACATGGTCCTCTAGCAGTATCCGTACAGTATGCAAGACCAGCTACAAATGCTGCCCTTGGATCGTGAGCTGCTACCTCATTTCCCTTCATCTGAACTGCCCATTCTTCTGAACCTTTTCCTATCTTCTCAGATGCTACCTTGATGCCCTCGCCTAGCAACCATCCAAGTTTGGTCTCTCTTAGACCTATTCTCCTTACCATCTCGACCATAGATTCTGCGTTGCCCCATGATAGATCGAGTCCTTCTGTGTCTTCTTTTGTTATTGCTCCTTTCTCATACGATTCCATTGCCCAGGCAATTACTACTCCTAGAGATATCGTATCCATACAGTACATGTTCGCGAGATCGTTTGCTTTGCATACTGCATCGAGATCATCAACCATTGTGTTAAATCCCAGCATAGCAAAGCTCTCATACTCGGGACCTACGCTATTGATCTTTTCTCCTTTCCATGTATATTCTACCTTCCTGTGACATGCCAATGTACAGTATGTACATGGCCATGGCTTTGCTTTCAAGTACTCAGTGTATCTTGGAGCGCCTAGGTTCTTTACTCCAGAATCAAATGTTCCAAGTTGCCAATTTTTTATGGGGAGGTTTCCTTTTTCATTGAATGGATCGGCCGCAAATGCAGTTCCATGTTTTCTGAAATTTTCGCCATGTTCGAACACTTTTTTGTTTATCTCCTTGTTTAGCTCCATGAGTTTATCTGGATCTGCAAATTCTACCTCTTGTGTTCCTTTGACAGCGACAGCCTTGAGGTTCTTAGAACCCATTACCGCACCCATCCCTGTTCTGCTTGCATAGGATCTGTTTTCATGTCCTATACAAGCATAACGTACCAATCTTTCTCCTGCCTGACCTGTGCAAGCTACTTGGACGTCTTGCTCACCTATATCACTTATCAACGTATCGTTAGCATAATAGGTGTCTTTACCCCACAGGTATGATGCGTCTTTTAATTCGGCAGAATCATCTGTTAGCCAGAGGTATGCTGGCTTCTCTGCCTTGCCTTGAAAAACTATAGCGTCGTATCCTGTATTCTTTAGCGATATACCAAATGACCCAGTGGCTGCCGCTTCTCCATTTATGTTACTGAGTGGGTTTCTTGCAATGGCTGACCATTTTCCAGCTCCAGTTTGAGCAATGCCTTGTAAAACTCCTGTTGCAAATATTAGCCGGTTTCCAGGATCGAATGGTCCTGCCTCTGCAGGAACTTCATGATAAAGAATCCAATGACCAAGTCCTGGACCGCCGAGAAAAAGTTCGTAAATTTTATCAGGAATTTCTTGATCCCAAATCTTGTTATTCGATAGATCAACTCTTAGAATTTTATTCCATACACCTTTCAATCGTACTACACCAATACTAAGAGATTAGGAATCAAATATATTAAATCTACTGCGAAACGAAATTACTTGCGATCATAAAATGCTCGATTTTTTTACAAAATCAACAGAATATCAGCAGAAAAAAACAATTTTCTCATCAAATCTTGTAACTTATTGGTTACGCTCTTCTATTTTTTACAATCTCAATAACTTTATTTTTAGATTTTGCACCTGCAATTATTTTAACTTGGGAAGAGGAAACATTAAACTTTTTAGATATCTTTTTAATCAATTCTAAATTGGCTTTTCCTTTTTCGGGTTTTGAAGATAAACCAATTATTATTTTATTTCCATTTACAATAATGAAATCT
>JAOZGV010000123.1 GCA_026015225.1 Candidatus Bathyarchaeota archaeon | reverse complement strand
CAAAAATGACTTCTGGAATCTTCATCAACCTTTTTTTGTGAAGCCAAATGTTTGAAACAATTTTTGAAGAGATAAGTAAGGCCATTAGATTAATCTTGAGTGGAGACCAAGAAGTATTCTCTATCACTCTTAGGTCAATTTCTATATCTGGATTCGCAACTTTACTCTCATGCTTATGGGGATTGCCTATAGCTATAGTGCTCGGGATCTCATCTTTTCCTGGAAGAAGATTTATTAGGGGATTCTTTAATGCAATGCTTGGAATTCCAACAGTTGCATTAGGTCTCATTTTATACTTGTTATTATCGAAGAGTGGTCCATTAGGGATTTTTAGACTTCTTTATACGCCCCTTGGAATATCTATTGGTCAAGCAGTTCTAATTACGCCGATACTTGTCAGTTTTGCATGCAGCGCTATAGAATCCATAGATATCGAAATTAGAGATCTTGCTAAGACTTTAGGTGCTTCCAGACTTCAGACTAATTTTGCCATTATGCAAGAGGCGATTTGGGGCATAGTCCTATCCATCATGGCATCATTTAGTAGAGCCTTTGCAGAGCTTGGTATAGCAATGATGATAGGAGGAAATATCAGGTATGTAACTAGGGTATTAACTACATCCATAACACTTGAAACAGCCAGAGGGGAGATAGCATTCAGTATAGCACTTGCTATGATTCTCATGCTAGTAGTATTTTCAATAACTTTTCTTCTCAATTTTCTAAGGAGGGTATGACAAATTGAGAGGACGCCTTAACGTTAAAGAGGTAAGCAAGACATACGACAATATTATCGCTTTAGATTCGATATCTCTGGACATCACCAGTGAAAAATTAGTTTCATTAGTAGGAGTAAATGGTTCTGGAAAAACCACTCTTTTGAGAATTATCGCAGGTTTGGATGAGCCTACAAAAGGCAATGTTATATTCAATAATCAAATATTAAAGGCGCAAAATTTGCGTAAGATCGCAACGATGGTCTTCCAAAAAAATATTATGTTTGATAACAATGTCTTTGACAACGTAGCTTTTGGCCTAAAAATTAGAGATTTCAATAAAGAAGAAACTGAGAGCAAGGTGGAAAAAGCATTGATTTCAGTAGGATTGGATGGTTTCGAGAATAGAAAAGCAAAAAAATTATCGGGCGGTGAACAACAAAGAGTCGCACTAGCAAGAGCTTTTGTAATTGAACCTGAGATATTATTGTTGGATGAGCCAACCGCAAATTTGGATCCCTCTAATTCTCTAATTATTGAGCAATTTATTCGGAAGATAAGAAAAGAAAATGGGTGTGTTGTGATATTAGCAACTCATAATTTATATCAAGCAAAAAGGTTGTCCGGCATGATATTTCACATACACGCAGGAAAAATATTGGATGCTGCAAATCCTAAAAGATTTTTTAAAAAACCCTCTAACCAAATAACAAAGAAATTCATAAATGGAGAGCTGCAATTCTAAATTTCGTATGTAAGTTGACATATTTATAGAACTATAAATGGCTGGAATAAAAGAGAAGAATAGAATATCTATTCTCTTTCAAAAATTGCAATCGAATCGTCTTCCATCGTTCCTGCCCTAGGAATTTTTTGCCATTTTCGACATTTCTTGCATTTAAATTTCTGGGTTGTAACCAATCTTTGATACCATGGATTTTTTTCCAATTGGTCTCGACGATGTACTGTAAAACAATAACCGCAGCGACAATGATTATGGCTTGTAGGTAACTCATTTCTCTCACGCCATTCGGTATAAGCATCTTTATCGCTATGTTTGGAAACAAACCATTTGTGTTGTCTGCCCCCTGAAGTTTTATGAGTATACCATTTTCCTACTGATTGATCCTCTCTAGTTTGTACTCGTGTAGCTTTTGCAGGCTTACGGCACCTTCCACATGTTTTTTTATCTTTGAGCTTATCGTGTTTTTCTTTTATCCTGTGTATCGCTTCCTCAATTTCCCATTGTTCAATATCGCCTGGTTTGTACCCCTCTTTTCTGAGTAATTCAATTGCATCATCGAAGAATGGACTTTTTTTAAGCTTCTCAAATTCTTTTAGTTTCTTCTCATATATTCTTGTGTATCCATCCTTTTTCTGCTTATCAATTTTTTTGCTTATTTTTTTTAGAATTTCAGCTTTAATCTCAGGAGGTAGTGTGCTCAAATCCCCTGCAAGCATTATTTGATCATTAGGCACTCGATCGAGTACTATTTTATCCTCCTTTTTAAGAATCGTAACAGAATTGAGGCCTTTTCCTATCAGGATTGATATAATACCGATAAATGTTCCAATAGTGATTTTGGAAGCATTTACTTTTGAATCATCCTCCTTTTTTTCATCTTGCTCTTCTTCATCCACTTCCTCTTCTTCCTCTGGTTGAGTGGTGGTTTCTTCCTCGGATGGGGTTGTGGTCTCATCTCCTCCATCTCGGCGTCTCCAACCTGCTTCTGCGAATGAATTGTCTGCAATAATATAACAAGAAAAAAGGAGCGTAATTATAATTAGTAAAATTAGAATGTTATTTTTATTTTTTAATTTCATCTTTCTCAATAATGTATTAGTTCTTCTAATTTTTAGAATTTATGCATTCCAATTTAATTAAAAAAAATAAATTCGGATTTTCCAGATATTATCAAACAAAAAATAATGGCATTATTTCAGAAAACATTCTCAATATTGAAGCCTAATTTCTTGAAAACGCCTTTTACAATAAAGGGGCTATCGCCACCAATATCACATGCAATACAACATCGACTGAAAAATGCGCAATCATAGCGCTCTCTAATCCTTGCGTCCAGTATAACCAGCCAAATGCTAACCCTCCAATTCCATTTAAAACAATAGCTCGTGCGATAACAAGCATATTAAGAGGTAAACCAATAGCAGCTGTTAATGGTAAGTGAGCTGCCCCAAAAGAAACTGCAATAATAATATTGGCAATCCATAATACAACAAGTGTTGGTCTCCCTTCACTATCACTACTAAATCGGCTTCCTATCCAAACCAATAAGGTCAATCCAAAGAGACGAAATACCGATTCTTCGGTTACTCCAGCTGAGAACGAGGCAAGAAGCCCCTGCCAAGGAGGCGGAGATTCAGGAAGGACTATGCCTAATCTCTTTATCTCTTCAAGTAGAGGTGGTACAAAAATTAATTGATTGATCACTAAAATAACGAAACTGGAAATAACTGCCACGATGATCGAAATTGCAAGCATTCTTTTAAAACGGTTCCATACTTGCTCCTTTTTTATCCAACCCTCGATAAAGGGAAGTCCAAGTCCAATGCGACATGCCAGAAATAATCCAATGCCAGCTAAAACAACCACGATTAAGACATCCACCAAAGTGAGAATTAGAATGCGGGGCAAGTTTTCTTTTGGCAGTTGAATGGATTGCAGTGAAAATGCAAAGGGAATAATCGTATACGTTGCCAAAAAAATCAGAACTGCAAGGAAAAGAAAGACTTTCCAATCAAAGGGCCGTTTCGTAGGGAGAGAAAATCTGTTCATGTTAGATTCTTTCTACTTTTGTCATTAAAAATCTTAGCAATTCAGTTTTATGGACCATTATCTTGTGATTATCTTTAATAAAATCTGAGTAGTATTTTGTAAGAAATGTAATATATTGCCAGCATCCCACTGACTATATAGCTCATAAACAGGTGATAAGGCATTGTAATTGGCTTTAATCCATCTATGATTATGATTATGAATGCGATTATTATGAGGCACAGAAAAGTGACCCTCATAGCTTTTGTAGCTATGAACTGCATTCTCTCATCAATAATCTTTTCTCTTCTCCTGATCTCCGTTAGTGTAGCTATTATCAATCCTATGAAACCTAAGTATATGAGGTAGGTTCCAACAGAACCATATACATAAAAATTCCCAGCTCCCAGGTTGAAGTGGTTTATTAATGCACCTAATATTAGCATAACAAATGCAAAACTATATTTTATTATTCGTCTTCTTGTTTTCTCCAATTTTTTACCTCCTTCAATCCAAACAGGTCTTCTACTTTACATTGGAATACTTTCGCAAATTTGAGGCTGAGTTCCAAGGAAGGAGTGTATCTTCCTCGTTCAATAGAGATTATTGTCTGTCGTGTGACGCCCACTCTCTTAGCTAACCCCTCCTGTGTCAATCCATAATTCTTTCTGTATTTTCGTAAGTCATTTTTTGTTAATACCAATCTAAATCCATTCCATGTAAAGTAGGCTTAACGTCAAGTATACTTTACATAGTAAAATCTACTATATGAACTTTTTGGCAAGATAATCATGTTGAAAAAAAAGTAAGCGCATTAATCTAATATCATTAATAGGTCAAAGAACTCATTTTTAGAGTGGAATTAAATGAATAATATTTAATCCAAAAACACCTCTAAAAAGTAGAGAAGGTCCAAAGACAATGATCGTAAAAAAACTCAGAGAAATAGAAGGTAAGATAATAACCCAACTTGAACACAAAGGTAAGAAAGTAGATGTAGGTGAGGTTCAGATGAAATGGCTTTCATATCAGAATCTAGGTAACTACAAACATGATTTTATTGTGAGGCACGTTGCTTATGAACCAGGTACTAAAGTTCCTATGCATGAACACGAATATGCTCACTCCCTTTATATTCTGAAAGGTAGATTTGAGATTACTTCTGGTGGAGAAACAAGGGAGGTAGGCCAAGATACATTTATTGATATACCGCCATTTGAATCACATGAAGCTAAAAACCTTGGTGATGAGCAAGCAGCTTTGCTATGCTGTATTAACTGTGTAGGTAATGGAGATAATTGTATTCCAAAATAATCCTCTATATAGAGGATTCTGGTGCGGAGGGTGGGATTCGAACCCACGAAGGCCTACGCCACGAGGACCTGAACCTCGCCCCTTTGACCTGACTTGGGAACCCCCGCAATACGAGAAGATAAATCTAAAAAATCCTCTCATAAAATTCCAAGGGTTCATTGATAATAATGGATTCTTAACTCCCTGTTTTTTCATAAGCCATATTTACAAATACTAAAAGAATGGTTACGATACCAAAAATGAGTGTAAATATCTTTACAAGTTCAAAAACTTCATCAGCTGTCATTTTTATCATCCGTTAATAACTATCATAAAACTAAAATGTCAAAATATATAGCTTTAATTAAACTTCTCGTTCAGGTCGAAATTTTCTTGTTATTGAAGCATAATCGGAGTCGGACATCTCCATCTTTTGATATTTATTTAAAGCTTCAGCTATCTTCTGAGCAACTAAATGATAACAGAGATCTTTTTCAAATTTCATAACTCTGAAGTAATAATCATCACAACTACAGAAATTTGTTTCAGGAAAGATCTGATACTCTTTTTTTCTCCCTTCAACAACCCAAATAATTCGTCTGCTCGGTTTAAATATATACTTCTTAATGCAATTCACATCAACTAAATTTATGGCATCATCGTATCTTTTTCGAAAATGTTTGACAGATCTAAGACTCGCTTTGCTAGATAGTTCTCCTTTTGTGCGCAATTCATCGCATATTTTAGAGAGCATCAGAGTCTCTTTTTTTCTTATAGCCATTTTTCATCTAAAGTTTTGTACTTCAATAATATTCTAAACTTCTCCTTGCTAAATATGCGAAGTAGTTATTTAATTTTAATTTAGAAAAAAATAGAAAATTATCAAATGATCTTACCGATTTCATCATTATTTTTGTCTATTGTTAAGATACGCTGTGATTGATTTGACAATCAAGGTATTTTACAATAAATCTGAAAATTTTTAGAAACTATCTTTTAAAGACCATGTTGGGTTGAAGATTAGGCATATGAACTAAATGATAAGTTGGGTTTATTCCTGAAAATAGGGGGAATTTAACTA
>JAOZGV010000099.1 GCA_026015225.1 Candidatus Bathyarchaeota archaeon | reverse complement strand
TAGTTATCCCCCTATTTTGTTGTCTAAGGTTTTATAGGATATGTTACTAATGACAAGTAAAAAACTAAATATTTCAAGAAAAAATTTTATTAAAATTATATTTCCCACCCTCTTAGCGATCTTTGGAGTAGTTGGATGGCTTAGCGGCGATTTTTTTGGATTAGTTCAAAAAAATGGGAAAAAATCTGAAGAGAAGAATGTAATGATCCCATCAAAAAATAGCTACGTACTTCCAATTCCAATGTTTGATAGCAATGTTATAATAGAAGAAGCTATGGCATGGAGAAGATCCATTAGAGAATATGAGGATGATCCAATTTTAATTGAGCATCTATCGAAAATTTTATGGGCTTCTCATGGAATTAACGAGTTAAATTTTGAATTTAGAACGACTCCTAGTGCAGGAGCGACTTATCCTTTAGAAATATATGTAGTAATTTCCGAATATGGCACCTTAATTGAAAGCTCAAAATATTTGGATCCCGGTTCATA
Organism: Candidatus Bathyarchaeota archaeon; assembly: GCA_026015225.1. Taxonomy (GTDB): domain Archaea; phylum Thermoproteota; class Bathyarchaeia; order 40CM-2-53-6; family RBG-13-38-9; genus JAOZGV01. The sequence continues at coordinate 3,734 of JAOZGV010000099.1, read as the reverse complement.
TAAATATGACACTAAAACCCATAGTATCGAATTAAAAAAGAAAGGTAGATTAGATAAAGAGCTTGCTAAAGCCTCTTTAAATCAGGAGTGGGTACAAAAAGCTCCAATTAATATCGTGATTTGTTCAATGTTTAAAAGAACAGAGAGAATATACGGCGATAGAGGTAAAAGATACGTGCATATTGAAAGCGGCCATGCTGGACAAAATATATACTTGATGGCAGCCGCTCTCAATTTAGGAACAGTCGCGATAGGAGCATTCCATGATGATGAAGTCAAGAATGTCATTCGAGCAGATGAAAACGAAGAGCCTCTATATATAATGCCGATAGGCATTCCTAAAGAGCCCTATAAGGTATTTGATAAAGACATTTTAGAGTACTATGAAAAAAATAGACAAACTTATGGGACTTGAACAAAATTTGGTAAAATAAATTAAATGAAACATAAATAGAATTTCTTAATTAAAAGGATGATTCGCTTTGAGTTCATTATGCCCTTTATGTGGAGAATCTATTGAAAAAAATTTCAATTTTTGTCAAAAGTGTGGGTGTCGGCTAGTTCGATGTCGATCATGTAGCAACTTGAATATCAGCACATTCAAATTTTGTCAATCATGTGGCCAAGGATTGCAATTGCAGATAGGTTCAGTAACAAGACCTTCAATTACCAACGAAAGATCAAAACCTTCTGAAATCAGAAGAAATAATTCAATTGATCAAAAAGTCTACGAACATTTAGTATCGCAAAAAGGAAAAATATCTTGGTCAAATGCTTCTAAGGAATTGGACATGTCTGTGGAAGACTTAAAAACTGCTGTTAACAAATTGGTCGAAGAAGGGAAGATATCGCCCCAAGAATCGAATTTGCAGCAGACTCAAAAAAACGAATCTGAAAAAAGTAAGGACCCCTCTCCTAGGATTCAAACAATATCAGAGACAAGGCCACAACATCAACCGAATTACCCTGTAAGGTATCAGTATAATGTTGTACAAGATTATCCAAAAACATTTGGTCTTTCGAATTTATTAGAAAAATTAGATGGAAAGAGAAGAATGGGAAAAATTTGTGCAATCTGTATGAGAACTTTTAGGGGCACTGACGAGCAGACCTTATGTCTTCGTTGTGCAATTCTACATCCTAGAGGCAGAAGGAATCATTAGATTGCATTTTTACTTATATTTACTTCAAAGAATTATTTCTAAATTAATGTTAAGATAGTGTCATGAGAAATATATTTTAACGCTTCTAATGTAACTATAATAGAATAATCTTAGGTAATATGTGATTCCTTATGGAAAAAGATAAAGAAATTCTTTATGAGGCAGAAATAGAGCAACTGAAGTCTGCTGATAAAGGAAGAAGAATCTTCAGAACAATCCTAATATTTGTACTAGAGATACTATTCCTTTTGGGCTTAGCATTAATTTTCGGCAATATACTTGTTCCAGCCATCATATTCATGATCTGCGTTTTAATATTTATTCCATCTCCAATGCTTATTGCGCCTAGCAAATACCGTGTTATGAAGCATGGTATTGATTGTGATGGTCGAAGGACAATTCCTTTTAAAAAAGGATACAAAGCAAATATGAATCTGCAACGAAAATTCGTTTCGATTTTACATAGTAGGCGAGGAGAATTAATACGTCTTTACACTAATGAACCGAAGAAATTGTTAAGTATTATACGTAATTCAGCTCTAAAATAGATAAAAAATATCTATTTTCTATCCTCAAATTTCGGATAAGAACCAAGAATCTTAAGAAAAATTGCCTTATCTCCTAATTCTTTTAATGCTTGTTGTAATTTTATATCAGTTTTATGTCCCTCAAAATCACAGAAAAAGATATATTCCCAAGGTTTATCCTTTGTAGGCCTGGACTCAATTTTTGTAAGATTTATTTTCTTCTTGGCGAATATTCCTAAGGCGTCATAAAGGGCCCCAGGGACATGTTTTACAGAAAATATGATAGAGGTTTTATCACTTCCAGTGAATTCGCAATCATTTTTTGCCAAGATGAAAAATCTTGTGAAATTATTCGGATTATCTTCAATATATTTTACCAATATACTCATTTTGTAAGTTTTAGCAGCAAGTTTACTTCCAATAGCTGCTGCATGTTTCAAACCTTTTATTTCTTTAACTGCTGAAGCTGTGCTACTCGTTTCTTTAATTTGCACATTTGGAAGATTTTTCTCCAGAAAATTTCTGCATTGAGCTATTGCTTGAGGATGTGAAAAAATGTTTTTTATCTCACTCATTTCAATCCCTGATTTGGTTATGAGGTTATGAGAAATTCTTTCCATAATTTCTCCTGCAATATGGATATTTTTTTCTAAAAGTAAATCCAGTGCGATATTTACTGATCCCTCAGTGGAATTCTCGATAGGCACAACTCCATAATCAACATTCTCGTTTTCGACCATTCTAAAGATATCGTTGATATTTTTACAATCTAAAAGTAAATGTTCTTTACCATTCGAAAATGTTAATGCTGCTTGGTCGCAAAATGTCCCTCTTGGACCGAGGAAGGCAATTTTTATCTTTGAAGAGGTTATTTCAGATACTTTATTTTCCATCAACATCTATCCTGTAGAGTAATTTCTCTATAATAAAAAAGTTATAATCAAAAATATTTCTACATTCTATTAAAATTGTTTCTTGTAACTTTTTCTTTTTAATAAAAATTGAATAGAAGGCCCGTCTCAGTGAGTAATTGGTATAACATTTTCAATTTCATCAATATGTTATCGTCATTGACGAGCATATACTTCTATTATAATATTTAATAAAAAATATTTTGAAATCCAAAAATTAGAAGATAAAAATTGCAAGCCAAGCTGGAATTGCTAATAGGGCCCATATTATTGGGTTCCACAAAAATATTTTTCGACCATCCATCATACCAAATGGTATTAAATTGAAAGCCGCTAACCAAAAATTGACGGTAAAGCCTATTGAACCTACGTTACCTAAAAGCCCACCAAAATCTCTTAGCATGTAAAAAAGCAATCCAACAATTATATTCGCTAGTGGACCTGAAAGAGATATTAAGCCATTTTCTCTTTTGCCAATTCCATAGCCCGATCCATGATGTCTCGGTACTATATATACTGCTCCAGGAGCAGCAAAAATTATGGTTCCTCCTGAGATCAGAGCGAATGCGACAGCCATGATAAGTCCTAAAGGCCACAATCTAAATTCTGCCCAACATCCGAAATTACGTGCAACATATCTATGTGACAATTCGTGTCCAATAAAGCCCAAACCTAAAGTGATTAATGATATGATAAAAAAGAGTGGAAATTGTGTCGATGTAAAAAGAGATCTTACACTGAAACAAAAACTCAAAACCAGCCATGCAATTATTAATTGTTGCAATTCTGAGCTAAACTTAAGATTAAATATAGGAGTGCTTTCCTTTTTACCCTCTCTATAAGACCAATCTAAATTGAAGTCGTTCTTCACTTCGTGAGGCGATCTTGCAAAAATTAGGTTCGGGCAGGTATGTAATTCTGGTAATCTATGATTATCACAAAATGACCTTTTACAATAGTTGCATTTAAATGGTAATTCAACTTCTTTGCCACATAAATCACATTTTCCCATAATTTAGAATATCTCCATGTCTTTAGATAATTGATAATAACTCATAAATTTTATATCTATTAGGTCTTAAAGGAACAATTTTTGAAATTTATAAAAGTATACGGTCTATTAAAATAACTTA
>JAOZGV010000073.1 GCA_026015225.1 Candidatus Bathyarchaeota archaeon | reverse complement strand
AAAATTAGCGCGTGCACTGTAAAGAAATTAAAACCTTACAAAGGGGGTTCCTTTAAGTATTTAAATCTCTAAATAATTATGATTGAAGTTCCAAAATATAATAAAGATTATATAGCATTCTACGAAATCTTTAAAAAAAATTTTTGGATTCTAAAAAAAGAACTTAATTAAAAATGGTAGGAAAATTCATTGAAAGCCACCTCACGGATTCTTGATTTGAAATATAAGCTTATGACGATAGAATTGCTTAACCTTGCAAAGAATTATTACACTTATCGTGAGCTGGCTCAAATAATTGGACTGCCCGAAACTGTTCTAAGCAGATACGTAAAGGGACATGTGCTTCCTTCGATCCAAAGAGCAAAAGAGATCAGTAAAATATTACAAAAGCTCATGAAGCTTGAAATCGAACTTCATAAAAGAATAAAATTTGATGAATTTGGATACTTTGATAATACTGGAATAATTTCCGATATGATGTTAATGGAGAGAGCGGTTCAATACGGAATCAATGCATTTGCAGGAAAATTAGTAACTAAGATTTTAACTCCTGCTATTGACGGTATTCCGCTGGCAACCCTCGTGGCTCATAGGTTAGGAATTAATTTGATCGTAGCAAAAAAAAACAGAGAAGTAGGAGTTAGAGATTTCATTGAGGAATTATACATACCATCCAAATCAGCTTTAATCCTAAGTTTATATGTTCCAAGAGGCGCGATCAAAAAAGGAGATCATGTATTGATAATTGATGATATTATCGATAGTGGAGAAGCACAGAGAGCGCTTATTAGAGTTATAAAAAAAGCCAGGGCCGAAGTCGTTGGGGTATTTGCTCTAGTTTCTATAGGTGATGAGTGGAAGTCAAAGATTGAGGAAGCATACAATTGTCCAGTTGAAGTGATTCTTCCTGTCACGCTAAAAATCGAGAGGTAAAAAACTTATTTTTTAAAAAAATTATAGGAAAATTCTAATATTTCTTTACCTGGCCTTTAACGTGCCCAATTTTTATTAGTGTAAAGGGATGAATCTTTCTGGGAACATGTAATTTGCCCTTATTATATATTTTTTCTACGAGTTGGAGAGTTTCACGATCTACATCCTCATCAAAGAATAACTCCCCATTGTTCTCTACTTTGAATTTTCCCACTTCATCAAATATGCCCTCTATATCATCTTTTGAGAGAGTCACTGACCCTGAAACAACCAATTTCCTGGGATCTACGATCTCTTCCTTATCTATACCATTTTGAAGAAATACTCTCATAGCTTCGTTTGCGAGCTCCCCTACATTCTTTCCTTGTTCTTTAGCCTTACCAATTAATTGATTGTATACATCCCTATTCAATCCACGTATGAGAACGGATTTGCTTGACAAATTGGACACCTAGTATAGCATGCTATACTAGGTATACAGTATACCTTATTTACTTATAAATCTTGCTAAACTTTTTAAGCATGAAATATCTTTAATCTAGTTGTATTTAGTCGGTTTGTATATACCGTTAATGTGGTGGCAATAGTATGTTGAAAGCCAAGATGGAAAGGCGGGAATTAAAGACCAAGATTGGTCTTTGTAAATGGTGTGGAAAATCGTTATCAAATAATTACCACCTCCTCATTTGTCCAGAATGTCGAAAAGAGTCCATAGAGGCTTATAAGAGTGGGAAAGAGGAGCTTAAGAAGGTAGTAGAAATTACCGTGGCTCGAAGGATTTAATGGCATATTAACAGTATTTGACAGGAACTGACCTAGAAATCATTTTTTTAATCGATAATTTAATTTAGAGCATTCTCTAGATTTTCCCTTGTAGGATTTTGTATGACACCTTTTTCAGTTATAATAGCATTTACGAGCTGAAGTGGAGTAATATCAAAAGCCGGATTCATCACCTTAATCCCTTTAGGGGTTATTCTTTTTCCCATTATATGGGTTACTTCTTTTGGATCTCTCTCCTCTATTTTTACTGCTTTAGATGATGAAGAAATATCGAAAGTTGAAACGGGAGCTGCAACATAAAAAGGGATCTCAAATTCTTTTGCGATTATTGCTGCAGCATATGTCCCGATTTTATTTACAACAGCGTCTTTAACTATCCTATCTGCTCCAACTATTATCTTATCAATCAAACCCTCACTCATAGCATAAGCTATCATATTATCGGTCACCAGAGTCACAGGAATCGCATCATTCATGAGCTCAAAAGTTGTTAACTTTGCTCCTTGCAATCTCGGCCTTGTTTCTGATGAGATAACACTGATTCGTTTACCCTTTTCTATTGCGTTTCTAATAGGCGCTAATGCCGTTCCATAACCTACAGTAGCCAATGCTCCAGCATTCTGCTGACCTTTTAGGTCATTTACAGTGCGTGAGCACGACATCACCATCATTTAATAGTTTTGCTCCATTTTCTCCGATTTTCATATTGCTTTCAATATCTTCATTCGCCATTTTTTTTGCTTCCTCGATAACTCTATTTATTGCAGAGTTAACTTCATCTTCTGATAATCTAACAACGTCAAGTATTCTTGAAGTTGCCCAGAATAAATTGACTGCAGTGGGTCTTGTATTCTCTAAAGTTTTAGCAGCATTCTCTAATTCTTTAATTAATTCTGATTTACTTTTAGACTTGCTATTGCAAGCGGTCAAAGCTAGGCCCATAGCTGCTGCAACACCTATAGCTGGAGCACCTCTTACTACCATATTTTTTATTGCATTTGCAACTTGAGTAGTCTTGGAGAAAGTTACATAGATGAGCTTATCCGGTAATTTAGTCTGGTCAATTAAACGCACTTTCCTATTTTTCCATTCTATGGTTCTAAGACTGAAAAATTTTTTCATTTTAGTTACTCGCCATTCTAAAATGTTTTGATATTAGCAAAATTAAAGTGTATGTGTGATTTGCTTGTAATGTAAATATACACCATTAATTGGAAGAGAATTCTCACACTCTATTCGGTGTCCTTAATATGAGTGAAATAATTGACGCTTTTTATGATAAAAAAAAGGTGTATATCCCTCTCGACGAGAAGCTAGCTGATTTTAGAGAAAGGGGATTTGGCAGTTTAGAAAAAGAAAGGCTAATACTTTCTCCATATGAAATTTACTTCTTGGTTGACAAAGGAAGAATAAGAGTAGTAGATAAAAAAAACGAGCAAGAATTAAGCTTAAAGGACTTGGTCGAAAAATTCTCAGTTAGAAAACCTGCAAGTTGGATTAAATATCTTGTTTACAGAGATCTAAGAGACAGGGGTTATATTGTAAGGGAAATTGATACGGTAGATTTCGAGATATATGGAAAAGGTGTTACTAGACGCCTCATATATATAGTCTATGAGGGTTTTGAAGCAAATATAAAAGAGCTTAATAAATTACTTAAATTCGCAGTCCAAGAGAGGAAGGAACTTATAATTGCAGTTATTGATAGAAGAACTGATCTAGTATATTATTCACTAACAGAATTGGTAGTAGAAATTATAAAAAAAGGTTCTTAAAAAATGGGTGGCGTTTCGTTTTCTATTCCCAGGGGAATGAAGGACATAGAAGCTCAAGAGATGGGAAAGCGACTTTGGATCAATAACAAGATCCTAGGAATTATGAGGAAATATGGATTTCAAATGATAGAACCTACGGCTATTGAAAATTTAGAAACCCTAGAGGCTAAATCCGGTCCCGATATAAAAGATGAAATTTATTGGTTTAAGGACAAATCAGGAAGAAACTTAGGCCTTAGATTCGATCTAACGGTTGGTATGACAAGAATGATATCAAATCGCTTTGATCTTCCTGAGCCAATAAAACTTTGTGCGCTCTCTGAGATGTGGAGATATGACGAGCCTCAATTTGCCAGATATAGAAATTTCTACCAATGGGATGCAGAAATATTCGCTTCACCCAAACAAGAGGCAGATGCCGAGGTCATTAGCTTGGGAATCGATATACTAGAAGAGTTTGGATTGAAAAATTATGAAATTAGGATCAGCAATCGGAAATTGATTGAGAATTTGTTAAAAAAATTTGGTGTTAGAGATCAGACTGAATTAGAAAGAATTTTGCGCATAATTGATAAAAAGAACAAGATTTCTGAAGATGAATTTATAAAAGAGTTCAAATTGGTTAATTTTAGCGATGAGCAAATAAGGAAAATAATTGAACTTACATCCTTCAAAGGAAGCATTGAATTAGTATCAGAGACAATCCCATCCAATCTTCTGAAAGATAAAGGAATTTCTAATGGTTATCAAGAACTAGTAAATTTAATTGATATACTGAAGGCCTTCAAGAAGGACAAAAAATGTGTGATTGATTTTAGTATTGTTAGAGGCATTGGTTATTATGACGGTATAATTTTCGAAGCTTATGATGATATGGGGAAGGATATAGGCTCAATCTTTGGCGGAGGCAGATACGATAAACTCTGCGGCATATATGGGAAAAGAGATATTCCAGCAACAGGAGTTGCAGGAGGAATAGAAAGATTGATTCTATCAATAGAGAGAAATTCTCTCTTTCCAGAAATATCTCAAGCGCCAATGATTTATGTAGCCACAGTATCCGATGACCTGAGAAAGAAGAGTTGGGAAATCGTTAGAAGGCTACGTGAAACAGGACTTTCTGTTGACTTTGATCTAAGAGAGAGGAATCTTAAAAAGCAATTAGAATATGCAGATTCAATGAATATTTCCTATTTCGTACTGGTTGGAAAAAGGGAGATCGAAAAGGGCAAAGTGAAATTAAAAAATATGAAAACTCGCAAAGAGCTAGAACTAAGTTTAGATGATATTATTCAGAAATTATCCAACGAAAAAGAAAGTTATTAAAGTATATATTAACAAAATTGGGCCCGTGGCTCAGCATGGACAGAGCAGTAGACTATATTGGCTGAACCTCCTAAAGCTAAAAAATTGGTGAAAGCTAAAGGTCCGGGGTTCAAATCCCCGCGGGCCCGCCACCTTTTGGGTTCAAAACCACGCGCGCGCGCGGTTTCATGGCCTAAACAAGTCCTGCTCTTCGTCGCCATCTCCAATGCATAAATTTATTCAAAGGCCAACGATATCTGCCATAGAAACTCAAAGCTCGATTTATTATTAATTTATAAAGCGGACTCTCATCTTCTTGCAGAATGGAACCTCTGTGTGAAATGCGCGCTACAATTTCGAGTAACAATTCATCACGAAGTAGTTTTGCATCTTGAAGCATTGCTTTAAAATATTTTGTCTGGGGGAAGTCTGTTTTAAGCGAATATAGATGCCATTTACTTGAATTAAACTTTAAAACGCTGAGCTGTTTCCGCCAATCTAATGAAGCTTTTGTAGAAATGATTCTTTTAAGGAATTCTATATCATCTCCCCATCTTTTTTTTGTAGACCAAGAACCTATGACTTCGATCAAGCTTTTTCGGTGGAGCCAATTGCTTGGAGATATAATCTCATGTAAGGCCAATGGCCAATGAGGGCAAGCAATCATACCGATAACTCCATCAGGACCTAACCTAGCACCCAGTGAGCTCACAAAGTCACTATTGCTAGTTTCTATGCAGTGGACAAGCTCTGATAAGTGCCATGGAAACCACAGATCATCATGTCCAAGATATGCTATGAATTTGCCCCTAGCACGAAGAAGTCCCTCATTTCGAGGCATGCTTGGGCCTCCTGAATTGTATGGAAGATTCAACCAATGGAGCCTATAGTCTTCGAAAGAGGCTACAATACTCTCACTATCATCGGTACAACCATCCCCTATAATCCAAACTTCGAAATCAGTATAATCCTGCAATAAAACACTCTGTATCGCAAGCTTCAACGTCTCACTACTATTAAACGTTGGAATGATTACGCTAACTGTCGTTTCTCGTTCAGGCAGACTACTCACCTAATTTAAGCATATGTCGAAGAGAAATGCAATACTAAAGATATTTACATTTGCATATATCTTTATATTGTTTCCAAAGCACATCCACGCAAGCGCGCGCGCTGTATGATATATTGATTCGATATCTTTTTTTCCTTAATCCACTCTAGTAAATTACTAAATATATTTTTAAATTCATAGAATGTGCGGAAACGCATATTTCGTTCCGTAGATGCTAGAGGATTCGCTAAGGGATGTTCTATTTTGATTAAGCAAGTCTTGTATGACTTGATTGTAGAGGACGCCTCTATGTCGACTATTCAAAGCAGAGTAAGATAAACTGTTAAAAGACTCGATTCGTTGCAAGCGTTCTTTTCTCCATAGAAAGTCATCACACCAATCGTTGGTTAAATCAGCAATAACGTACTGTGGATGATATTTCACTTCAGCTCCAAGATAGTTCATTCCATCAGCCCCAACAACTAGAAGGAAGTGAGTTGCATGATATCCAAAAAATTCGATTTTATCTTCAACGTATCTATCAGGAAAAGTGAAGATATGAAAATTTTCCGATTGTTCCTCTTTACATTTCTCTATTTTCTTCAATACGCTCGATTGGTCAACACGTTCTGGAGCTCCCGCATCCCATCGGATACACAATGGATGGAAGTAGATCCAATGAGCTCCTGCTGAAGCTACTTCTTGAGTAATTGAATGCATGGCATCTGCATTTTCCTTGGAAGTCAAAGCACTAACGCCTATCTGTAATTTACTCCCTTCATTCTCGATCTTTGACCTCAATATTTCGATCTTTCGAAGAGTAGATTGGAGTTCACAACGAGACTCATTTGTCCAATCGTAGATGGATACTCGGATGGATGATGCGTATGCACAGAGTGCTGCAGCAACATGCTCTTTGTCCAAAAGATCACCATTTGTAACTATGGCTATATCAATAAACTTGTATTCACGAGCTAATCTGAGAACCTCTTGAAAAATTGGTGACAATGTGGGTTCCCCTCCGGAAAGAAGAAGCCCCCTTGTCTCCCCTTCTAATCGAGCAAACAGGCGTTCTATGAAATCAAGATTAAGCGTGCTTAAATTGGAACTCGTTGTGCTCGGACAGTTTGGACAACTCTTGTTGCATTCCGAAGAGATGTCTAGCTCAAGCGTTGCTGGCAAGATCTCTTCATTGCGTAGATATGCCTCGAGTTTTTCCTTGTGATATTTAATTTTATTGGCTGATGCGATTTCAAGCATTTATATCCTCAATTCCTTTCCAGATTCATTAACCCAACTCAATCGTTGTTCTTATTGAATTTGCTCATCTTATCTGTGTTCCACACTTAATATCTTAAGTTTATTTAAAACCATGAAATCAGATAAAGATGTGTAGCAGGAGCATTTTCTGCATATTAACGGAATATATCCTTTTACCCAATTTTCTCTAATTAAGCGAAGACTCTTCCCTTTCCAAATCTTCTCTAAGGAGCATTCGTAAATATTTCCAATAACTAGCTTGGCTTCAAGATCTCTGCGATAGCAAATACCAACATCTCCATTTGAAAAAACAACAACTCCATTATATAATTCTCCGCATGGTTCTGTCATGGGTTTCGTTTTTTTAAATGCGTTGTTTTCCAGCGACTCTTTTAAAATTCCTGTCCAATTATCAAATTTTTCTTCAATGTGAGCTATGTTTCTACCATAAGGATTTAAAATACGTTGATAATCAGTACTTGATATAATTTTTCTATAAGGTTTCTCTCCTTTAATATGAATCTTGATTTTGACTCTATCTCCCAATCTTTGATTCTCTCTTAGTAAATTTTCTAGATTTTGCTTAACAGAATCATACCTATCCACGCCAAATACCCTTTTGTACATTTCTCTGCTACCGATGCATGTGGAAATGTTAATCTCATCTAATCCGGATAATAGGAGATCTGTTGGATTGAAATTATTTAATGCGATCAGGTTTGTGAAAATGAAAATATCTTTTATTTCACTCATTCTTTTAGCGTATTTGATTTTATTGACCAGATCTTTGTCTATTAAAGGATCACCTACAACAGGTGTAAGATCTAATATCCCGCCCCCGGATCCTGCAAATTGTTGTATGGCGTATTCGAACAACTCTTTAGATATAAGGCGTTTTGGTCTATTCTGATATCTATATGCACAGAACCAACAATTTGCGTTACAAATATTTACAACATCTATTGCCAATATCATGATTTGTTTTTCGAGAATCTCTTTGAGTTGTTGCATGTCCTTGGCATTTGATTTCATAATGAACAACATTGTATTCTTGAGAATATTTCTAGGAAGAGTAGGGATATAATCCTCAACAGTATTCCAAAAGGATATTAAATAAGGTCGCCATAAGAAAGAACCAATTAATGAAGAGAAACTCTCTATAATTTTCAGTATATATTTCTTAATCATAAACCAATCGACTCAGTTAACCATGCATGATTGTGGTCAAGCGCGCGCGCGACGAATAATATTATCAAACCATAAATTCGTCAATTATTATCAAATTTATTATTAATAGTAAGAATATTAATCCCTTTTTCTCAGTTAAAGCATGATTAATCCAATAGCTTCGAATATTTGGGCGTTGTAATTTGTAACTATTATAAGTCATTTATCTTTCAAAAAGTAAATAATGTTTGATCCAGATATCTCGTCCAGTTGCTTGATAAGTATGAAGACGCCAACCATCCTTTTGATATTCAGTAATTGTTTTCCCAATTTCTTTGTGATTTTCAACTTGTACACATATGTAATCTTTCATCTGATTATCATCTCTGGTATTATTCTTTAGAAACCTAGAGGTATATTAATAATATATAATGAACGGGAGCGGGCGCGCTTTATGCAAGCAATTCAATTTAATGCAACTATTCCACGTTATTTACTTGGCAAAACTCTTGGTAAAGTTATTCCATCGATTCTATGGAGTGGTCTTTCTTGTACTTACCTTACTGAAATATCGCAACCTAATCTTCCAAATAAAGAATGGCTCAAGATCAAAACACGTTATGGAGGAATCTGTGGAAGTGATTTACAAACTATTCATCTTCACACAAGTCCATACTATTCTCCATTCATTTCTTCACCATTCACTATGGGACATGAATCTATTGGGACTATCGCTGAAATCGGGCAAAAAGGTGGAGGTTGGAAGGTTGGGGAATGTATAGCTGTAAATCCCCTTCTATGGTGCATTCCTCGTGGATTTAAGAAACTGTGTCAACGTTGTTCAAAGGGTGAGATAAATCTGTGTGAACGGACAACTGAGGGAACCTTGTCCCCAGGATTTCTTACAGGTTCCTGTAAAGACACTGGTGGAAGTTGGAGTTCCTATTTTGCAGCTCATTTCACTCAGATTCATCGAGTTCCTGATAGTATTAGTGATGAGAATGCTATCATGATAGAACCTATTTCTGTTGGTTTGCATGCGGTTGTTAACAACTTCCCTTCAGATGATGAAACTGTCTTAATCATTGGAGCAGGCACCATCGGTTTATGCATCATAGCTGTCCTTCGTGCATTGGATTCAAAGGCTAATGTCTTGGTTCTAGCGCGATACACTTTTCAAGCAGATGCTGCACGCAAACTTGGCGCAAGCGATGTGATCCTTGCAAAAGATATTGATGTTTATGATGAAATTGCTAAACTCACCGGCGGAAAGATTAAAACTCCTATAATTGGTAAACGCGTTTTTTCCGGCGGAGCCGATAGAACATTTGAATGTGTTGGGAGCAGTGATGCGATAGATGACGCTATTCGTTTCACACGATCAGGAGGACGTGTTGTTCTAGTCGGCATGCCGGGAATCACTAAAGGCATCGATTGGACGGCGGTCTTCGCACAAGAGTTGACAGTCCAAGCTGCGACTTACTACTCTAATTCTGATAAGTTCAAGGGCAAAACTTGGAAATCATTCGAACTGACAATTTACTTATTGAAGGAAGGAATTATTAATTTGGACTGGATGGTTACTCACGTATATTCCTTGGAAGACTATGCAAAAGCATTCAAGATATTGAGAAAGCGAGAGCAAAGCAAGGCAATTAAAGCGGTGTTCTCTTTTAGAGATTAAAATGAAAAGACAGTCAGTCCGAGAATATATAAAATGACTATCATAATGGTTATTACCATCATAACTTTCTTTTGGAGTTCTTTTGACTCATATCGAAGTGCTTGTGAAAGAGCTTGCCATATAATGAATAGTGCCATCAGCATTATTACTAACTTGAATTTTTCTAAGGGGAATTTCATTAATTCGGAAAAAAGGATTATTCCGATAATTACAAGGGTAAAAAAGAATATTCCCCCATTACGTTTTAAATATTCTCTTGTCTCTTCTTTCATCTTCCTACTTCCCTAATCTACTCTTGAGATTTTTATAATTGAATGGATTATTTTTTGTGTTAATTTTATTTAATTATTCTCTCTAAAATATTTACATTTAAAAATTCGGTGAATTGGATTCGAACCCGTTGAAGAAGGTACTACGTTTCTCCCTCAAAACTCTTCCTTCTCATTCATTTCAATCAACTTAGAGAATTGTATCATTTTTACTAAATATTAAATATTGAAAAGTATTATTTAGCGTGCGCGCTAATTCTTTACAGAAGCAATCAATCACATAAATTAGATTAAACCTTTATAGGAATCCTGTAAAATCTACTGCTTAATTAAGAAAGTGCACCAAAAAATGAGAAAAAAAATTCTAAAAAAACCCACCGTCCCAATAAAAGTTGGCAATGACAAAAAAGTAAGCGAACTAATTAAGGAAATGCTCCTAACTGGATTTCAAGGAAGGAAGCTTGCTGAAGTTGTCGAAGTATGGAGTAAAATGTTACAGGAGAAGGAGATCGTTATATGGCTTGGATTGGCAGGGGCTATGGTTCCAGCTGGTATGAAGAATATAGTAATTTTCCTCATAAAGAAGAGGATGATTGATGCAATCGTGACTACAGGAGCCAATATATACCATGATTTATTCGAAGCTATGGGCGGAAGGCACTTTATCGGTAGCCACCTTGCAAATGATGTCGAACTTCGAAGAAATCGAATCGATCGAATCTATGATATTTTTGCAAGTGAAGATAGATTATACAAATTAGATAGATGGGTTAGCGACGAATTTTGTTTCCTGTTGAAAGATGACTATCGCTACTCTTCTCGCGAGATCCTTCAAATATTGGGTGAAGTAGTTTCAGAAAAAAAAGGTAATACTGAATCTATATTATCTACTTCATTCAATCATAGAATCCCGATATTTTCTCCTGCTCTTTGCGATAGCGCTCTAGGATTTAGCATTATGTTCGCAAACAGGAGGAAAGATAGAAATATAATTTTAGATAGCTTGAAAGATGTTGATGAGAGTTCACTCATTACAGAGGAGACAAAAAAAAGTGGAGTTATCTATATTGGTGGAGGAATACCTAAGAACTTTATCCAGCAGACGGCTGTTATTGCAAGTTACCAGACTGGAAAAGATACGAGTCATGACTATGCTATCCAAATAACTACAGACATGCCAATGTGGGGGGGTCTTAGTGGTTGTACTTTAGAAGAAGGGCAAAGTTGGGGAAAAATCAAAAACAAAGCAGAAAAGACAACTTGTTATACCGATGCTACGATAGCATTACCAATAGTTGCTCAGGCAATGAGCGAAAGATATAGAAAGCTGTCACGAAAAGTTCCTGTATTTGAGTGGATGGGAAAAAAATTACTATTAAGGTATGAAAAAAAAGAGTTATGATAGAGCTTAATTTAACATTAAGCTTACATTCTTATGGTTTTCGTCTTTTTGCTCTACCTGACTGTTTTGCTGCTATAAGTCCAACCTTTCTACCGGGTGGTGCGTCCCTCGATACAGTAGTGGGTTTTCCAGCATGCTTATGCCTGCCTCCACCATAAGGATGGGACGCAGATATCATTGCAGTCCCTTTCACAATTGGATATTTTCTGCCCTTGGACTTCATTAGTTTTAACTTTCTTCCAGATTTGAGGAATGGTTTATCGGCTCTTCCGGCACCAGCTGTTATGCCTATAGTCGCACGACATCTTTTATCTAAAAAGATAGTCTTCTTCGAAGGTAATTTTATTTCAGTACCCCTCGGAGTATGAGCGACTAAGGTACCATAAGAACCAGAGCTTCTTGCAAATTTTCCTCCATCCCCAGGTCTACTTTCAATATTGCAGACGAAATTTCCTGCTGGAATCTTCCCTAAAGGAAGGATGTTTCCAATCTCTATAGGAGATGTCTCTCCAATGTAAACATCCTGATCTACGCTTAACCCCTCAGGAGCAGCAATATAACATTCTTGATTATCAAATTTTAAAAGAGCAAGCGGTGAACCTCTTCCAGGATCATGAACTAAATCCTTTACAAATCCTTTATGAGTTTGATCCGGCCTGTCTTCAGGAGGATAAGAAACAGGAGCTACTCTCCGATGCGTAGGAGCCTTAAAAACTCCAACTCCCCTCCCTCTTCGTCTTACAAGTATTCTTTTACCCATTCTTTAAATCAATCCTCAGAATACTCCTAATTTTACTGCTAAGTCTGCAGCTTTAAATTCTGGATTTAGCTTTACATATGCTTTTTTAATCCCATCGGGTGTAATTACTGTATTAACTTTTTCCACCTCGACCTCATATAAAGATTCTACTGCATTAATTACGTCTCTCTTTTTTGCTCTCAAGTCTACAATGAATGTAAGCTTGTTTTCTGCCTCAATTAGCGAAACAGTATCCTCTGAAATGAGTGGGTATTTGATAATATCTTGAAGACCTAATTTGACCAAATTCGTTAACACCTCTATCAAGAACCAAATTCTTCCATTTTTTTAATCGCTGATTCTGTCCAAATTGTAAGCCTTCCTGGATGAGTTCCTGGTGCTAAAAGACTAGCATTTAGATTAACTACCTCTACTGCATCAACACCAGTAATATTTCTAACCGCCCTAATAATTCCTTTATTTTCACCCACTACTATAAGTGGACCTATTCTATGTTTTTTAGTCCTTCCTCGTGCCCTCGCACCTCTTGACCTCACTTTAATATTACTCAGAACTCTTTCGATATCTTCCCAGACTCCGAGTTTCGCTAAGACATCCTTTGTTTCAGTTGTTTTTGATAAATTCTGTAATTTATCTCTCACTATTAATGGGAAAGATGGAATTTTTTCAATTCTGTGACCTCTTTTTAAAACAACATCTTTATTAGCCGTAGCAGCTATTGCTGAAGCGAGTGCCATTTTTCTTTCTTTCTTATTTATTCTCTTGCTTATCTTCTTCTCGACCCTTGGGGGATGTGTCAATCTTCCACCGACTGTATTCGGAGCAAAACCACCCGATCCAGCCTTTGGATAGCGTTCACCCTTTACTCTTGGGATTCTTGAAATGCCCCTCCCTACACCTAGGGATTTTGCTGTAGTCCTCTTTCCAGCCATTGGATCTCTTCCCTTAGGCTGTAGTTTATGCGTTTGTATCGCAACAACTGCCCTTTTAATTACATCCGGTCTAAGTGGCGTTCTAAAAACATTTGGGAGCTTTGTTTTACCCGCAGACTTTCCTTCCAAATTATAAATCTTAACTGTAGATTCAGTCAATTAGGTTACCCTCTGCTTGTTATTTTAATCTAGCAAATTGAGAATGGATAGAGAAGCATTAACAGCTTCTTCAGTTCTAACAGTCTCAACTCCTTGATCGGGGATCATATTGATCTTGAAATTTGTCACATCATCTGTAATTATATTTTCTTTTAATAGATGTTCATCTACTCCATGAGCTGGAGATCCAAATATAATAAGTATGCGTTTTGCTTTTTCCCATTTATCATTTAATTCATTTATACATTCATTAACATTTCTTCCATGTTTGGAAGTCGCTATTATAACATCATATTTCATTCTTCTTATTACGTCCCCAAGGGAAATTTTTGGAAAAATAACGCGATATCCCCAATATATGCTTATCCCTTCTTTTTTTACAGGACTGCCCCATATTTCTTTCTTTACACTCTTTATTCTTACAGTGACTCTTGAACCTTCTTTAAAGTAATATTTAACTTTGGCTAATTTTTTGAATCCTATATTCACTAACGAGATCTTTCTTTCAGAGTTTATAACAATGCCCTCTCTAATATCTCCAACACGGAGCTTTTCAATTTTATTAGTAACAAGATGGTTGGGAGACCTTAATGGAGGAAGTACACCTACATATTTCAACTGTGGCATTATTTTAAATGTATATTTTCTAAGATATTGAGGCATCTCCATATATTCAAGTATAAGACTAATTAGCCGTGCTTCTTTAAACTGCTCGGGATAAAATTTATCTAAATAGATAATTATCTCCTCTATCTTATAGATAGAAGCAATTCTACCAATCAAACCAATTTTTGATACTTTTTCTCGAAGATGGGGTGTATCTTTAACTAAAGAAGAAGGTATGGCAATCGAAATGAATTTCTCTCTGCGCTTTGATGCAAATTTTACTTTTCCACTCATCCGAACTGATCCCTCCAAAAGACTTTCTTAAGTAAAACTTTTCAAAAAATTCTAAGATATAAAATTGTGATGATGTTATGTCCTTAATTGATGATTTAGATCATACTACAAAGATTGATAAATCAAATATGCGCACAGCCATAATTAATTTTCCTAATTATATGATAAACTGCTTTCAGCTCTGTAATAAATATGATATAACGATTCCCAAACCTATTAAGAATATAATTATCGCAGGGCTAGGCGGTTCTGCTATAGGTGGCGATATTATAAGGAATTGGATAGGAGATAGAGTCTCAATACCGATAGAAGTATGTAGAGATCATCAACTTCCGGGCTATGCTAATGAGAAAACTATGCTTATAGTGGTAAGTTATTCAGGAGAAACCGAGGAGACATT
>JAOZGV010000054.1 GCA_026015225.1 Candidatus Bathyarchaeota archaeon | reverse complement strand
TAGACATCTTCAGGTCTTATTAATTCATCTCCAGTAGAGATTATTCCAACTTTGGGCTTTTTGTATACTTTAACCTTATTGATGCCTACTGCCGATAGTAGTCCAATCTCTTTTGCTCCAATTCGGCATCCTTTGTTCAGAATAACTTCTCCTATTCTTAGATCAGCTCCAGTTTCGATAATATTTTCACCAGGAACTACAGATCGGAAAATCTTCATCCGATCGTTTTTTCTATTAGTATATTCCAGCATTACAACAGAGTTTGCCCCCTTTGGAATAGGCGCACCTGTTGAGATTTCCACTGTTGTACCTTGTATGACGTTAAACTTCGGCTCTTCCCCCATCTCTACACTACCTATCAATTTAAGCTCAATAGGTCTGAATTCTTCTGCACCAAATGTATCCTGAGCTCTTGTAGCGTAACCGTCCATTAAAGCCTTATCAAATGGAGGGACATCGAATTTTGATACGATATCTTCAAAAATAGCTGATCCCAAAGCTTTACTTGTTGAAATTTCATCAGATCTTTCTGGAATTGAGGATAAATATTTTGTTAGTCTTACTCTTGCCTCATCTAACGAAATAAATTTTCTAAAAATTCTTTTTTCGCTCATTACACATAAACACTTTCTCTATAAACCAATATTCAAGAAATATCAGAATATAAATAACTTCATAAAAAAACTCTTTCAATAAAGATATGAAAACTATCCTTCATAAGAAGGAGAAAAAAATATATCGATGTGGCTTTACTAAGAGAGTAACTTAATTACTTATTTGACTTCATTCTAAGAGTCTTAATTTTTTTTGAGATTTGTCTCATAACAATAGATTTTGGTGCTTTATCTTTTTCCACTATTATGTATCCGGTCTTCTCCCACCAAGAATTGGGTCTAGCCGCGTCTTCTCTAACCTCAAATTTTAAATTCAAAAGTTTTGTTGCTGTCATGAGTTCCTTTAACTTGGGAGATTCGATAGAAGTGGATTTTGGGATTCTTCTTCCTTGTTTTATAGTTTTATTTGAATCGAGGTTTACTGGCCAAATTATTGATTTGCCATTTAATTTCAAAAAAATAGCACCAGATTATTAGGATTTTTTAATAAGAGTTGCGTTTATAGTACCATCTTGTCCTGGTCTTGAAGTTACCACCGCATTTCCAATAGGAGTTTCAATAATTGCTCCCTTAGTTATCACTCCCTTTCTTTGAAAATCAACATTAGCTTGATTCTTGATCACTCGGGTAATCTCAACTTTCTGTGATTTGTTGATAGAAGGATCAGTAACATTAGCGATATTACTTTTTAACAATCTAGTTTTTATTCTACCTCCTCTACATCGTGCTATTGCTTTTTTAGGTTTTCCTACTAGTGGTTCGATAAGTTCACTTCCAGCTTCATAAGCACGCTTTGTTCTGAAAGTCTTTCTCCTACCGCCAGTTTTTTTCCGTTTATGTTGATTTCCATGCCATTGTGGCAATTTTGATAACTACCCTCTTTTTTTATTTTTAGAAAAACATCTATTGAATGTATATAAGCTTATTCTTTCAAATTCACTCAATATATACAGCACACACTTACTTTAATACGATAAATAGGCCACCTATAAATGCGCCAATATTTAGAGTGAAAAAAATCTGGATTTAACTAATTTGTTCGAATATTTTTTCAAGCTGTTTTTTCATAGTTTTAATATCCCGACTGAGATTGAAATAATCGGAGAAGTTGGATGTTGTTCGTAAAATTTTTGTCCTTCCAGATTTCTTTTCTTCGATTAATCCCATCTCTCTCAATATCTTAATATGCTTGTATGTATTGCTGCCCCTTATTTGTGCAATATAAGCTTGAGTTATTGGTTGTCTGAAGGCTATAAAAGACAATGTTTTCAAAGGAGCCTTTTTTAAAAGTGGTCTATTCGAGAGTTTTTTTACATATTTACAATATTCAGGTTTAAGTTGCATTACATATCTTTCATCTTGTAGTTTTAAAATTTGAATTGGACCATCAAGATCATTATACTTTTTCATTAAAATTGACAGTAAATTTTGCAGATTTCTTTCTGATTTCACTTTAGAAATTGAGGATAGCATATTTAAATCAAGTGGCCTCCCTGCAACATATAGTGCTGCTTCGATCAAATTCATTAAGCGTTTGTCTAGTTCATTGAGTTTTAAGACTTCCAGAAATTATCACCTAATTCCTTATGAGAATCCTAATATCGCAAACATTTTCCACTTGAGTAACTTCAATTTTATTTTCTGAAGCCAGAAAAAGAAGAGATATAAATCTTCTAATTCTTTCCAAATTCGTTAAGTCTTTAGTAATCTCGTTGAATAAAATCGTTTGATGAGTTTTTGAAAATTTTTTCAAGTCTTTATAAAATTCAGAAATATACTCTTCCACATTCACTAAAAATTCATCTAGTGTTTCGACTATTGAGGGTGTTTCCAATAATTGACTTGAGATATTTGATTTCTGTGCCAAATTCTTTGCAAGTACCTCCTCCAATGATTCCAATACATCTTTTATTGTAGTAGATGTGTACTGGAATCTGATGGGGGCGGGTATTGGGGGGGGAATGTAATCATTTGGCTTTGGTTGAGGGGGCTTTGGAGGTTCTTCCATTTTAAGAACTAACTCGGATTTTATCCTATGTATTGTAGCAGAAGAAAGGAGGGCTATTCCAGACGCATAAAAATCAATGTCTCCTCGTTCTTTCATTTTCACTAAGAAGGAATTTAGAATTACTGCTACATTGACATCCCATGGTCTAATTCTATGTAATCTTAAAAGATCAAATAAGACAATATATGGCGGATATTGCCAGAATGGTTTTTCTAATTCAGACAATATTTTCACCATTAATTTTTGGAAAAGAGACTATCTTTGATCCTCCATCTTGTATGAAGGTACCATAAATAGAATCCGCTCTCGATATTACTACATCTTTTAATGATATAACAATAAATTGAGATTTATTTGAGCGTTCTTTAAGTAAATCTGCCAATTTTTGTGTGTTTGAAACGTCCAAATGAGCGTCAATTTCATCGAATATGTAAAAAGGCATCGGATTTATCGTTTGAAGGGATAAAATAAAGCATACAGTTGCCACAGACTTTTCACCACCACTAGCACTATTAATCGATAACTGAGCTTTTCCAGGAAATTGTATCATCAGATCAACTCCGCCATCAAAAACTTTTTCGGGATTCTCTATCATTAAAGAGCCAATTCCACCACTTGTAATCTTTGAGAATATATCTTTGAAACTATTGTTTATTTTGTCAAAAGCATTTCTAAAAATTAGAGTTTTTTCATCTTCAAGTTCATTTATAAAATCCAATATTGAAGCTTTCTCCATCTCAAGTTCATTGATTCGATGTGATAATTGCTTATAGTTATTTTTTTGCTCATCATATTGAGCTATGGCTAACTGATTTACAGCCCCCAATCTATCAAGCTCTTCTTCTATAGCTCTTAGATTGGGTTCTAGATCCTTTTCTAATTCATAATCCATATCTTTATACTGAATTTCGCCCAAATCACTCAATTCGTTTTGCAAATATTTGATTTTCATCTCTTTTTCTCTTATTGTTGCCACTAATTCTGAGAGGGAAGTGTTTAAGAATTCTTGCTGATTATAGGTATCTTTTAGTTCATTATCAAAATTCTTCAATTCTTCTTCTACTTTGGAATATTCTGACCTTTTCGAATGCAAAGACGAAGTAAAATTCTTCCTTTTGTCAACTAATTTATGCAATCCTTCTTCTTCATTAGTTAAATTATTCTTGATCTCATCCATCCTACGTAGTGAATTATTAATTTCATTTTCAATTTCTTTTCGTTGAATATCATTTTGGTAAATATCATCTTCAGTTGATTTTAATGAGAATTCTAAAGTGGATAATTTTCCTTGTAAGAGTGCAAGTCTATTACTTAATTCGCGTAATTCTATCGCATTAGATTCGACTTTTCCTTCCATCTTTTCAAGATCTGTTTCATCAAAATCATATTCTAATTTTTTAGCCTCATGATTTATTTTTGAAATTTTATTAGAAATTTTATTCTTCTCCTTAATTATTTCAGCTAAGTCATGTTCCAGATTATTAATTGAAGTTCTAAGATGGTTTATCTTTTCATCTTGATCATTAACCAGATTAAAATTTGAGGAAAAAACATAATTTAGTGTATTTGATTCTGTTTTTACAGTTTTGATCGAGGTCTGAATTTCAACTCTTTTT
>JAOZGV010000046.1 GCA_026015225.1 Candidatus Bathyarchaeota archaeon | reverse complement strand
TGCTCATGAGAAATTAGATAAAAGTCCTTATTCCTTCCTTTCCATCGCTCTCTCGTTATCTTCATTTTCCACTGGCGCTTAATAATATCTTCCTTAAGGACAAAACCCACATCTAAAAATTGTTGCATCACACGGAAAGCTATGGGTATATAATGCTTACCACTTCGTGTATCACCGATCAATATTGCACAATATTTATGCGGTTTCAGAACTCTAATACATTCCTCTGCAACCTTACGCATTTCTTCAATATATTTTGCTATAGACATTCCTGATAAATCGCCGTCTATTCCAGTCCTAGTATAGGATATTATCTTTGCATATGGTGGATGAGTGGCTATAAGATCTACACATTTCGAATCAATTTTATCGAGATTTCTTGCATCACCAACATATGTTTTTAAAATTGGGTTGTGTTTTTCTTTTTTTTGTTCTATTGAAAAATTCAATCTATCTCTTGTTATCATTATTGCATCGCGATTAATGTCTACTCCAAGCCCATTTCTATTAAGTAACTTACACTCTACAAGAGTAGTTCCACTTCCAATCATTTGATCTAAAATCAAATCTCCAACTTTAGTATATTTAAGAATCAAATTTCTAGGTATATAGGGAGACCAATTTCCTCTATAATTGCTAGTATGTGTTGCCCATCTTCCTCTTTCAGGAAAACTCCAAAAAGTTGTATCCTCAAGTCTATAGTCTTCTGAGGGGGAAAGATTCGATACATCCCAAATTCTATGAAGCTTTATTTTTTCCTTTCCAACATTTACTTCATTATTTTTCTTTGAAAATTTATCATAATCGTCATGAGTGATCTCAGACATCGAGATGCAGTTCATTTTTTCCCCCCTACATAAATAACCTAAGAATTCTATCGATAATTTTGTCGAAATTCTTTATTAAAAAGAAGGTATTTGTTTAAAATATTATAATAGCCTTATATCTCTATAAAGCGCGCGCGCTTTGGAAGTAATATTGTGCTAATTATAATTTTTATAGGCCCTTAATGGCCCTTTCTTCTAGTTTTTTCATTAATGGCTGGAATATGATTGCGATTGCTGATATGAAAGAGCCCACTCCAACAATAATTAATGAAATGGCAAAAAGTCTAGCAGAATCTGTCACTGGTATATAATCGCCGTATCCCACTGTTGTAACTGTTATAATCGTGTAATATAGTGCTTGAATTCCACTTTTGATGGGTGGATTATATTCAATCCCAAAATGTAAAGAACCTATAGTACCATAGACTAAAACGAAGAGAATTATCCAAAAAGAAACAAGGTATTTTGCATTAAATTTGAAAGGAAGCGATCTTGAAAAAGCACACCTTTCAATATATAAAGCTGCAAGAAGGAACGTTGAAATTAAAGCTCCGGGAATATTCTCTTGAAAGAAATTAATTGTGGCTGATATCAATAACAGTAAAAATGATAGTCTAAAAAATAATTTGTATTCCAGATATAATCCATAACCCACTATTGTTAATAAAAAACCCACAAGTAAGGATGAAAAACCTGTGAACGCAACAATTGCTTTTGTAAATATGCCAAAAATAAACCTAAAAGGCAGTATAGAGATCCTAGCGAATATGATATTGTATACCCCTAAGAATATTATGAAAATGGCTATCCATCTAGGCTTTATCTTGATCAATAATTATCATCACTGAAAAATTACATATTTTAAATTTAAGAATTCCTGTTTAAAATTATTTTTAAAAATAATTTACTAATGGCATTTATTGAAAAATACTTTGATATTTATTAAAAAAATATAAAATATATCCGTCATTTATTGGATTATTTTAAATCATCCAATACTATTAGCTAACTATACTTACTTTTTTGGGTCCAAATTTGGATGCCCGCATCAAGATACCCACACACACTTTTACTAATACTACTACTTATTACTACTACTTTTCTACTACTCACTACTCCTACTTGCACACTTCTTTAGACTAAGTGGTAAAAGTAATTTGTAGTAACAAGTATTTGAAAAAGTAGCGCACCAAGATATACACCCGCCTTGTTTTCCACTTTTTTTACTTTCTATTACTGCTTCCGTTATTCTATCAGAAGAAATTTTTAGTCGTTTATTAGACTGACCGGTTCACTCTATTCATGAACTACAAGGCCAGTTTCTTTTAACGAAGCTTTTGAGTAGACACAAAGCATCTCAAACGGTTCGTCAAAAGGATTATAGAGCCAATGAATGGCATTCTTGGGAACCCAAATCGTATCCCCTTCTTCAACTAAGAACTCCTTATCACCTATACCTACGTAGCCTTTCCCACCAGTAATGTATAGAATCTCTTCAGCATTGGGATGTGAGCATTTCTTCTCATAATCCCTTCCAGTAGCCTTAGCATCATACTTACCATAAAGAAGGGTTAGTTCTTTAGCCCCAACTGTGCTAGAATCTATTATCATCTTTCTGGTAAACTTTCCCATTTCTGGAATTGGTGCATCAACATAGTCTTCTGGCTTAAAGACATATTTCTTCTCACTCATTTTTATAACCTCTATTGGATTTCATAATTTTTAATATTAGATATGAAAGTTTTGTATTTGGATACGCGCGCGCGCTTCTGACTTACCTTCCCCGTATCCTTTGTATAGATAATGATTTCCAGTACAAAGAAATTGCTTAATAAGTATATTAGATGTTTCTCATCACAGGCCGCGCTAGGATATTTATAGATTTGGTTGTTCTGTCTGAATAAATATTTTATTCTTAGATATATTATAAAATATCGTACTGAAATAAGAAGAAAATTCTTGTTAAGTATAAGAATGAGAGGATCTTGATGTCGAACGATTATATGAGCCGTTCTATCAGTTGGATTGGCTTGATTATGATAATATTAGGAGGGTTACTTATTCTATTTCCCTATTTAGCTCGAATCATTCCAGCCATTGAGAAAGCCCATCCCATTTTAGTCTATGTCTATCGTAACGATAATTTTATTTTTATAACTTCGCCTCTCCTGATAGTGATATCAGTGTTTTCAATTTTATTTTATTTTTTAAGTCGTTATTTTAGCTAACTCTGAAAATTTAACCTTCGAGCATAATTACTCTTTCTAGTTAACGAAAGAGACAAACAAATATCTGATAAATGCTTCTATTAGGATATTAAAATTCTCAAGAGTATCATTATTCAAGATCTCTGGAAGTCTAAATACCAGCTTCATAAATCTTTCTAGGATTTGTTTAGGAAGATAGGATAATTCCTTTCCAACAATTTTTATTATGGATTCGTTATCTAGAACAGGATATAAAGCAATTAAACAAGCTATATCTTTTAATCTTCCTGCAAGACATATCGCTATAGCATAAGTATTAGATTTGGCAAGTTCCCATGCTGTCAAGTCCTCACTTGAAGTCCTTAATAAATATTCAGCATATTTAATTTGGCCTTTTATATAACCTCTATTACACAGTAATTTTGTGACTTCAAAATCCTTTACGGCTATGGATATAAGGTATGCAAGATTTGTTAAATAATCCTTTGGGAGTTTATTTTCTTTTAAAATTTTAGTGAGGATATCTGGAATAGGGAAGATATAATATTCTATTGAACCATGTAATATAGAATGTCCTACTTCATGCCTTAAAGCTGCAATTTGCATAATTCTTGGTAACTTTTTCATTCTTTCTAAACAAATTGATATTCTAGGCGTACCCCTCCAAGCATCATGAGTAGCATAGAATAAATCTCCTAGATCTTCAGAAATGATCCCCAATGTTTTTCGTTCTTGATAAAAAAAGCATTCCATATCTGAAGAATTTTCAAATAATATAAGGTCTAGAAGTTGTACATCATGAGGTTTTAGTTTTTCATAGCTATTTTTTATCAATTGATTAATCTCATTCTCAATTTGAATTGAGATTTCTCCAAATTTATAGGTGATTATCCTAACCATTTCTATAAATTCGTCTCCAAGTATGATAAATAACTCATTTCAATTTTTTCAAAGTGATTTTACTCATTTTCCAAGATAAGCTTTAAATCTAGCAAGGATGATGGGTGCTTACTGCTAGAATCTACATAAGGAGTATTTACGATTGGAGCTATTCGTTACCTATGCAATAATTTCATCCTTTTTTTGGTCTATTTTTACTTTTGTAGCTAAATATATAATTTCTAAAAAGATGAAAAGTTATATCTCTTTTGCTTATCTACAGGGTCTGCTATTAGTAACTCTATATCCAATTTTATCATTCATAATAGTCCCAAAAGAGGTATTCTTTCCACCATTAGAAATAATCCCTTATGCGATAATATCTGGAGGGACTTCTATCTTGGCTTATTTACTTATGTATTATGGATTGACAAAATATGACGCTTCAACTGCCACTCCAATAATTGGTGTTAAAGCAATCTTTGTTGTTCCTCTAAGTTATATTTTTCTTGAGGAGTTCTATGGCTCAAGCGTTATACTATGGATCTTAATTACGATGTTTGGAGCAATTATGACATCATGGAATAAAAATACTGAAATTAAACAAATTTTATCGCCGAAAAATAAAGCTCTTTGGATATTTTTAACAGTTGCTTTTCTTTATGCTGCCGGTAATGTTGCAGTAAAACCTGCTATGGCAATAGTCTCCAATTTTAACTTTCTTATCTGGCGTGAATTTGCATGGTTTGGTGTATTATTAGCATTAATGCCTATTATATTTCATAAAAAAGAACAAAAAAGCCTTCTCGAAGATTGGAAAGGAGCTATTGGGATCCTAATCATAGGAGTATTAATTCAGTATTTTGGCTATATTTTATTGTTTTATGCTTTAGGCATTTCAGTCCAAATAACAGAAGGATTAATGGCCTCAACAGGGCTTTTCGCAGTTATAATCGGTTATTTACTTTCGAAGACAAAATCAGGATTCGAACTGGAGAATCAAAGTGGTAGGGTATATACAATAAGAATGGTTGGGGCTATTCTAATATTAATCGGCATCTATAAACTCTCTTTTGTTCTTTAGTCAATCTAATTAAGCTAGTTACTAAAGGTTTGAATTTGACTGTGCAATATAAAAACCGCGGCGGCGATTACAGTAGTCCATAATCCTTTTTTGTCACCTTTTGCTGATTGTGTTGTGTTTGTCGTTTTTATAATCATTCCAGTCGTTCTAAAAAGTTTTTTTCTCTCATCCCAGGCAGCCTCTGGATCAAAATGAATTCCCATAGTTGTAGCGAGCATTGTTGCTGCCAAATCCTCAGCATAATTCCCCGCAAATAAGCCTATCTGACCAAATGAATGATGTTCCGAAAGGTAACCATATTTCTTTTTATCGTTTGGAACAGCTACTCCAATCGATGCAACAATTAATCTGTTCGGTTCATTAGTTGAATTCCTTGCGATAACTGAAAAAGTAATCTCTCCAGGTTTTAGCATTTTTAGACCTTTTTCTTTTGGAATGATTTTACAACCCGGAGGTATTATACTGGAGACATTTACCAAATTGCAATATTGAATTCCAGCGTTTCTTAATGCCAACTCATACGACTGCAAAATTTCTTTATGTTTGCCAATCCCACGTGTTAAAAACAAGAACTTTGGCATCATTTTGTTTTTCTCCATTATTTTAAAATAATTTTACTTTGAATCTCTCATTCAATAAAAATCTTGAGATATTTTTTTTAAAAAAATAGACTGAATAGCTTTTATTTAATCTTATTTAGATTTATTCACTCCTCTTTTACATCAACGATGCACAACCTCTAAATTTATATATGTGTTTATTTTTTTCCCAAAAAATATATTAGGAAAAGGCTTAAGAGTACAAGGATCATAACTTAAAGAAATAAAGACAATGTGATTAGGAGGAAAAATAATGGTCAAAACTTGCTCTCAATGTGGAGCAACAAATAGAGATGATGCTACTTTTTGTTCAAGTTGTGGTACATCATTCGCTGCACCGACCGCTGCACCTACAGTAAAACCTGTACCTTCTGTTAGGGTTGTAAGACCAGGAGCTATGGCACCTACGCCTACGGCAGCTCCAATTAGAGTTCCGCCCCCCGGCATGTGCTACTATCACCCCACTCTTCCAGCAACTTATATCTGTAGTCGATGTGGTCGCCCAATAGGTCGTGAATGCGCAAACTACTATGGGGACCTCATTATATGTCCACAATGTTATCCAACAATATCTCCTATGGTTGCGCCTCCGGCACCTGCATTCCCACCAGCCCCCATGGGTCCGCCACCCTTTCCACCAGGCCCTCCAATGTTAGGAGGTCCAATGATGGGAGGTCCAATGCCCGCACCTGTACCTGGTCCAGCTATTCCACCAAGGCCAAGATCAGTTTGGGGATTCATTCTATCATTAATTGCTGGAATAGTAACAATAATAGCAGGCGCCGCTGCTACGGCAATTCTGTTTGCTAATTTAGCACTAGTACCAGCGTGGTTAGCCAATTACTGGATGGCTCCTCTTGGCATCGGTATACTCCTAGGTTTGGTTATTATTCTAGGCGCATTCCTGATATGGCAAGGATATTCTACTTTAGGTGGAATATTGGTATTTGTCTTCGCATTAGCCAATATATATTTGGCTGTCCTGATAGTTGTACCCGTATTATGGGTATATGCAGGCATAGCGATAGGAATTATTGCCCTGGTCCTAGGTTTAATTGGCGGTCTACTAGGCATACTCTCTAAGTAGTTTAAACCTCCTTTTTTTTTCTTTTATTTCAATTCAAATCATGTTAGAACAACTAGACACCCATATCTTAGATAAATGCCCGATAAAGATTAAGATAGGATTTATTTATTAAGAAATAAATGTAGAATTTAGATTGGAGAAAAGAGAATGGTTAAAATTTGCTCCGAATGTGGGGCTCCTAATATAGATAATGCTGATTTTTGTACAGGTTGTACTACCCAACTTCCTCAAAAGGCTTTAGGTCCTGCAAAAGTTCAACAACCAATTAGTCGACCTCCAACTTCAAGACTATCTAGAGGCTCATTATTTCCACGAGCGTTCTTTCCACCGGTACGATCAAATTTGTGGAAATTATTTGCTGTAATTTTTTTAGCTGGCCTTATAGTCGCTAGTTTTGCATGGCTGATTACTTATGCTCAGTACCCACCCACGATCACTCATACA
>JAOZGV010000113.1 GCA_026015225.1 Candidatus Bathyarchaeota archaeon | reverse complement strand
CCGCGCTTTCAAGGAACATTAGAATGCTCAGAAAAATTTCTTAATTTAAACCTCATTAATCTGCATGAAAAAGCCTGTCTCAATAGAGAACTAAAAAAACATTATAATCCGCCAGGATCAATTTTTTACACTAGAGCGATATTATATGCTGAAAATAATCTTATCGCTCCCGATCTCTCCAATTATGATTTTGTAAGAGATGTCCCCCATCCAGGATTCAAGATTAATAGGGGTGAACCTATTTGCTCCATTCTCTCCTGCTCAATGGACCGGGAAAAGTGTCTAGAAAAAGTAGAAATGCTTGCTGAAAACATCTTTAATAAAAAAATCGGTTAGAAGATACCGCAACTCAATTAAATATCAATATTTGATTTCTATCTCAAGAAATACTGTTAGATTATGTATACCATTCTAAAATTCTCTGAAAAAATATTGCCGAAAATGGTCTTTTAAACTTAAATCGATTGATGTTAATGATATGTTGATGTCTCATGGATAAATCAGTGTCGCAAAAAATCATTGAAGAACACCTTGTCAAGGGTAGATTTGAAACTGACGAAGAGGTTGCTCTTAAAATTGATCAAACTCTTACACAAGATGCAACAGGAACGCTAGCTTATATAGAGTTTGAAGCATTAGGAATTCCTAGAATTAAGACCGATTTATCCGTAAGTTATGTCGATCATAATCTATTGCAAAATGATTCCCGAAATATGGACGATCATATTTTTCTTCAATCTGTAGCAAAAAAATTTGGGTTATACTTCTCTAAACCCGGTAATGGTGTTTCACATCACATTCACCTAGAAAGATTCTCTGAACCAGGGAGGACTTTATTAGGTTCTGATAGCCATACGCCAACTGCTGGTGGTTGCGGAATGCTTGCTATGGGGAGTGGTGGATTAGATGTTGCTATGGCAATGGCCGGTTATCCTTTCTATATTACAATTCCCAAAACTTTTGGTGTGAGATTAACTGGAAAACTTAGGCCTTGGGTTTCAGCTAAAGATGTAATCTTTGAGATACTAAGACGACATTCTGTCAAAGGTGGAATCGGAAGAATAATTGAATATTTCGGTCCTGGAGTAGAGAATCTAGAAGTTCCAGAAAGGGCAGCAATTGCAAATATGGGCGCGGAGCTAGGCGCTACTACTACAATTTTTCCCTCAGACGAGAACACAAAAAGATTTTTAGAAGCGCAGGGGAGAGCTGAGATTTGGAAGGAAATAAAACCTGATAATGGGACAGAATATGATGGAGAGATTGAATTAAATCTAAGTGATTTAGAACCATTATTGGCCCGTCCGTCATCTCCTGATAATGTTAAAAAGGTAAGCGAACTTGAAGGAATTAAGGTTGAACAGATTATCATAGGTTCATGTGGCAATTCTTCTTATAAAGATCTGATGCTGGTAGCAAAATGTTTAGAGAAAAATAAAATTCATGAAAATGTAAGTTTAGAAATAAATCCAGGAAGTAGGCAGATCCTTGAGAATATAGCTCATGCAAATGGGCTTTCTCAACTAATTCATTCAGGAGCGCGTATTCAACAATTAGGCTGTCTTGGATGCATAGGTATGGGTCAATCACCTGCAACCGGAATTGTATCCTTGAGGACATTTCCAAGAAACTTTCCTGGAAGAAGCGGAACAAAAAATGACAAAGTATATTTGTGCAGTCCGGAGGTAGCAATAGCATCCGCTATAAAAGGCGAAATTACGGATCCAAGGAAAATGGATGAATTCCCAAAAATTAGAGAACCTAATAAGTATATTATAAATAACGAGATGATGATTCCACCTCTAAAGAACACATCCGACATTAAGATCATAAGAGGTCCAAATATCAAACCTTTTCCAGTTCTTGGATCACTATTAAACGAACTGGATGGGAAAGTATTACTTAAAATAGGTGACAACATTACAACCGACCATATCTTGCCTGCAGGAAGCAAAATCTTGCCGTTGCGTAGTAATATTCCTGCAATTAGTGAATTTACTTTTTCAAATATAGATTCAACATTTTCAAAAAAAGCAAAAGAGGCAAAAATTGGATTTATCGTCGGTGGAGAAAATTATGGGCAAGGTTCGAGTAGAGAGCATGCTGCTTTAGTATGTCGTTATTTGGGCATAAGAGCAAAAATTGTAAAAAGCTTTGCTCGAATACATAGATCAAATCTGATAAATTTTGGTGTAATGCCTTTAGTTTTAAAAGACTCTAAAAATTATGATAAAATTAATAGTGGAGATCATATTAGAATTAAAGAAATCAGAGATCAAATTTCGAATGAAGATAAAAGTATTGTGATAGAAGTAAATAATGAAAAAATTACTTGTCTTAATGAATTCTCGAAGAGAGAAAGAAAGTTATTATTATCGGGCGGGTTGATAAATTTCATAAAAACATCTCCTAATTAGACAACTTATTATTGTAATATCTCGAAGAGTTAATCTGCAAAAATATTATATTTTTTTATCAATAAAATTCATTATTCAATGAACTATGGTGTTAGTTATGGAGAGGGATCCCGATTATACTATTGATGACAAACATTTTCGGGTTGTTATTTTTGGTTCAGCAAGGATAAAGAAAGGAGATCCTAACTATAATTTAGTTTATACATTAGCGAAAATGATTTCCGGTGCTGGGATGGATATTGTCACAGGAGGTGGGCCTGGATTAATGAATGCTGCAAGTGAAGGCCATCATGCTGGGCGCAAGGATAGTGAAATTCATTCCATTGGTTTGAAAATTAATCTTCCTAAAGAGGATAAAGAGGCATCTCATCTAGATATTAAGAAAGAATATAATCGCTTCTCAAATCGTCTCGATAATTTCATGAAACTTTCAAATGCAGTTGTAATTGCTCCAGGTGGAGTAGGAACTCTATTAGAACTTTTTTATACTTGGCAATTAATGCAAGTAGAACACATTTGTAATATCCCAATAATATTACTTGGAGATATGTGGTTGGAATTGGTACAATGGGTAAAGAAATATCCACTCAATAATAGATTGCTTAATATTGAAGATGTTGAGTTACTATTTTTAGCTAAGAATTGCGAAGAAGCTTTCATGATTATTAAACAAGCATATGAAGGATATAAGATAAGCGATTCCAATTTTTGTCTAAATTATAAAAAATATAAAATATGATTCTTTCTTCTTTAGTAACATTACATTTAAATTGTCTTTTTAATTCAAGCTTACTCTATGCTTGATTATCACGTGCATACACATTACTGCAGACATGCATCTGGAGAAGCTAAAGAATATGTAATCGAGGGAATAAATAAAGGGCTTAAAGAAATTGGTATATCCGATCATTATCCGATGTGTCATCTCCCCCAACTTTCATACGACGATTATTCAATGGATCAACAAGAATTTCCTTCCTACAAAAGAGAAGTCGATCAATTAAAAAAAATCTTCAACTCTAAGATCGATGTAAAATTAGGAGCAGAAGTCGATTATTTAAAAGCAAAAGAGTCCACACTGAGGAAAAACCTAACTTCTGAAGACGTTGATTTTTTAATGGGAGTAATCCACTTACTCGATAATTGGATAATTGACGATCCAAGAAACACTCATAAGTATTTAGAATATGATCTAAATACCTTCTATAGTAGGTACTTCGATGAAATTCAAAACTTGATAAGGTCAGGTCTTTTTGATATCGTCGGCCATATCGATGTTATTAAAAAATTCAACCACATTCCTGATGAAGGAATTGAGCGATATATAATGCCTTGTTTGGAATCAATTGCGGATAAAGGATTATGTTTAGAAGTAAACACATCAGGTATAGATAGACCAGTAAAAGACACATATCCTGGGAAAAAATTTTTCAAAATAATGTTTGAAATGGGCATTCCAATCACACTGGGATCAGATGCTCACAAACCTAGCGAGGTAGGTCGGCATTTTGAAGCCATACTGAAACTTTTAAAAAACGCGGGTTATTCTGAATTGATCAGTTTTAAAAATCGAGAAAAAGAACTTACAAAGATCTAGAACCCTGATTAGCAATAGATTGATGACTTTTACATTCTTCAAAGAATTTTCTGGTATAATTATTCATACCCCTTCTAGTCAATAAAAGAAAATCTTGAGGATTGTCTATATCCAGAGAAAGATTAGGCAAGTTGAGAATTTGAGGATAAATTCCCTTTTTCAAAGCCTCTCTAATATGTTTTATGAAGCTATTTTTACCATATTTTGTTGGAATAATGTGGGGTGGCGAGAGCATCATAATGGTTGTTCCATCAAAACCTTTTGATGGGATTATAATTACTCCTGGCGATTCTTTTAAATCAACAATTCTAATTAAATCCTCGCTTGTTGCTAATGGAATGTCCACAGGGTGTATTATTACACTTTCTGCTTTTCTTTTCAAGCATAATTCTATCCCACTTTTGATTGCATTATTCAAACCATTTTGAGATTTCTCTTTTAAAATTTTGGCACCAAATTGTTTTGCTATTTTCAAAACAGTAGTATCGTAACTAATGACCAGGATTTCAATAATTCTTCCCGATTTAAGACCTGAGCTAATAATATCCTTTAACATTGCTAATGTAAAATCTCGTCTTTCAATTGGACTCAAACAAGAGGAGAGTCTGCTTTTTGAACTATTCAAGCTCTTTACTGGAATTAACATAAAGGTCAATTATTTTTTCATCCTCTATAGTATAGACAAAGATGCTTATACAATTTCATATGGAGTTAGTATTGATTAATAATGTATTCGAGTCTATACTATTTTTTTAATTCTTTGGCTATCCTAAGCACATTATTTGCAATTTGCATTTTTTCCTTAATCCCTCTCATCAATGTACTCATTAAATGGACCTTAATTCCTAGTGATACGATTCTATCCTCTAAATTTTGATCGGATTCATCCAGTATAAAAGCATCTATGAATCTTCGATAAAAATTTGCAACAGTAAATGCCGAAATTTCTAGATCCAAACCTCTCATAATTTTATCCAATGGTCCTTTAACTGGCTTATTACCGATGATTGGAGTTATTGATATTTTAGGGGATTTTGTTTTTATTAGGGCCTCTTCAATCCCCTTTATTGATAGTATTGGTTTTATACTTACAAATGGATTGCTAGGGCATACTACTATTAAATCTGCACTCATTATTGACTCGATAACCTCTGGAGCAGGATTGGCTTCATTAATGCCCTTAAATGTGATGTTTGTTACTCTGTCTTTAGCAGATCTTTTAACAAGATATTCCTGGAAACTCATACCTCCTTTTTCAGAGGTAATTCTGGTTTCTACTCTCTCATTTGACATAGGGATTATTTTTATTTTTACTCCGAGTAATTTAGATAATTTGTTAGTACATTCAGATAGTGTTAAACCATTTTTCATCAATTTTGTTCTTAAAATATGTGTTGATAAATCCATATCTCCAGTATTGAACCATACTTCAGATCCATATCTTCGTAACATCTCAAGACAATTGAAGCTATCTCCTTTTATCCCCCATCCCTTTTTCTCATCTACAATACCCGCTAAAGTATACATTATGATGTCTGTGTCTGGAGAAATGTAAAGTCCATAAGATATTAAATCATCTCCGGTATTTACAATAACTGTGATATCATCTTCTCTGTGTATGTTAACCAATCCTTGAAGAAATCTGGCTGCACCTACTCCTCCCGCTAAAGCAACTATCATTTATTAAAATCCCCTATTTATAATAAAATTTCTTTAAGTATGATTCTTTTAGGCGGTTCAGGTTTTTCATCAGGATATCCGAGAGTTATTAATGCTTGGGGTTCGATATCTTTTGAAAGTCCTAGTGTTTTTCTAACGATATCTTTACAGAACAAAGGAGCACAAAACCAACATGCGCCCAAATCTTCTAATTCTGTAGCTAAGAGAAGATTTCCTATTGCTGCAGCAACACTCTGTATAGCCATTATATACTCAATTTCTCTCCTTCTTTTATCGGGGTATTTATTCATATCTTTCATCGTTAAGCATGCTAAAATTAGTACTGGTGATTCTGTAAATCTATTTATTGAAGAATTAACAAGTTCTATACATTTTCTTTTGTTTAATCCATCCGAAAACAAATCCTTTTTCCATATCTCGGCCATAGATTTTGCCATTTTTGACTTGATTGATCTTTCTTTTATTATTAGGAATCTCCAAGGTTGTGCATTATGAGCGGATGGCGCCCATCTAGCAGCGTTTAGAATTCTTTTAATT
>JAOZGV010000112.1 GCA_026015225.1 Candidatus Bathyarchaeota archaeon | reverse complement strand
AGGGAATACCTCCTGAACTACTAACGCTATCTGATCCAAGACCAACATCGATATTATTATCTAACCAAGGTCTGGGGGAGTATCCTGGCCTTCCTTTACCCCAATTGATCATATCAGGTGATTGATAAAGAAATGTAGTCTGGCAAGCGCGCGCGCTTTGCTTTAAATTTCACAATTACCTGCAAAATTTTTACTCGCTTCATCATTCCAATAATCGATTCTGTAAGTTAATTCTCCTGCAAAATCTTCACTTTTTATCATAATGCTGTTATTTTCTGATCTAATAACCGCAGGAGCATATTTGCCTGTAAGAATAGAGCCGCAACCACACCAGGCGGACGGGGGATTTACACTTATTAAGATTAATGTCTTACTGGAATCGATTTTAGAATAAGCTAAAAACATATCATTTAAATAAACTCTTATTACGCCTGGAGAGTTGAGTTCTGTCACTTGAACTGAGAAATTTACTGGAATCTCTTCGTGCGCCTGGTTTTTGGAGCCATTATATCTGAATTTATGAGATATCTCCTCATTTGGACCTAACTTTAATGTTCTTCTTTCGATTGCAGAACTTGGAGGATATAATGAAGACAGTAAAGTAAACGATAAAATAACGATTGCGAAGATAGATATAGATATTAAAAATATTTTCTTCCTCATTTTATTATCATAAATAGTATATTATAACTGTGTTATAAATATTGTTAAAACATGATCGTTATTGCAGTGCTAATCTGGAATTTACAAAACGAATGAAGGGATTAAGAATGGCACTAACTAATTTTTTTGATATCAGAAGCCCAAAAATCATTTAAAGATCTATGTTGTCCTTCTGTTTTTAACTCCCCAGTTACAATAACCCAATCACCATTTTTAATATGACTCACATCTACGGAACGTCTTTCAGTAACATCATCCTCAACCATCAGATCATACCATACAATTACTTTTTTATTCCCTGAAGTTAATTCAAAACATGGACAAAAAAGCTCACCTAACAAACTAACTTTTCCACTCACTCTAATTTCAATATCATACAAAGGATTTTCAATCAATTCAGAAACACTCAAAACATCCTCCTTTGGCATGATATTATCGACGGCAAGCTCAAATGTATCTTTTATATCATTCACGTCTACCGCATAGACGCCTGCTTCCAACCCAAATACATCGAGTGATATTACTTCTTCAAATGGTTCTATGACTTGCGTACATTTATCATACGGTCGAGAAGTCGTAATTGTTATAAGAAATGTTTTATCCTCTCGTCTTGTAATCACATTATCGATTTCAGTACAACTATCTTTGAGATACCCTCGCGCAACAACATTAACTTGAACTGGAAATGACTCTAGTATGTAAATTTCAATCTCATTTACATCTGCAATTCCTTTAATAACAGAACTATTCCCTCTGGAATTTACACAGCTTTGATAATACGATATGCCAATTATGACTGCTGCAATAATGATCATTATTATGATCGTAGAGGAAACCATTATCTTTTTTCTTGGCATTTTTCATCGTAAATTTTTATGACTTTGGATTATAAATTACTAGAGTTTAGAACATTAATTCAAAACAATAAAACATGGATATTATTCACTGAGATCAGAAAATGGTGTATATAACGGAATATAACGCAAAATTCTATTTTATCCACTCATATAAATGGTAATGATCCCGAATCATTCCCATTGCCTCGTAACTCATCTGTGCGATTCGATTATCCTTGGCCACATATAAGCGAATGCCAGTTAAGTTAGGCGTTCTTTTCACTTTATTTTTTATATGTATATAAAAAGCCTTAAAAATTCCACGTCTTCGTGCCTCTGGAATAACATATAGGGAATGGATCCAGAGAATGGTTGAGTTTTTCCAAACATTCCACTCAGGCATTATTCTAAGGCAACCTAGAATTTGTTTATCAACTTCTGCTATCCAGTAGCATCCCTTTTCAGGACATTGGAATAGTTTATATACTCCTTCAGTAATTTCTTCTCGATCCAATTCTATCATTTCACTTTCAGCA
Source organism: Candidatus Bathyarchaeota archaeon (assembly GCA_026015225.1). Taxonomy (GTDB): domain Archaea; phylum Thermoproteota; class Bathyarchaeia; order 40CM-2-53-6; family RBG-13-38-9; genus JAOZGV01. Next base: position 6,937 of record JAOZGV010000112.1, on the reverse strand, counting down.
GCCAAACGGATTTGAAATTCTACAATAGTCTCGACATCTGATGGCTTAGCGGGTCGAATTTTAATTGTTGCCATATTGCAAACTCCAAATTGTTTAGCGCTCGCGTTATACTAGAGTCTTCTGTTTCTTCATTAAGACAAGATTTGAAGCTCTAACTCCGATTAGTCTAATTGCTCGATTAGGTTGTAGGAATGATTTCAATAATTTATGAATAGCTTCTTTTGTATATTTTGATCTTCCAACAGGATGAGAAAATGTCTTGGATCGAGTATGAGTCTCAAAATTTTCGTAACGAACCTTTATACTCAAAGTTCTAAAATTAAAGCCGCCTTCCTCGACATCGTGCATAACTTCTTCGTAAATATTATTCACTAAATCATTGATAAATTGCTCGTTAATCGTATCTTCTTCAAAAGTATGTTCTCTGCTGTATGATTTACGTCTACGATATTCAATCACTTCTGAATTATCGATACCATGTGCCATTTGATAGAACTCATGCCCAAATATTCCAAACTCCTCAATTAGTTTACCCTTTTCAAAATTGGACAATTCATTGATCGTTTTTATGCCCATTTCATCCATTTTGCGCTTTGTCTTTTTTCCTATGCCCCAGAGCTTATCAACTTCTAATGGAGCTAGGAATCGTTTAACGTTTTTCTCTTCTACTATGGTCAATCCATTCGGTTTGTTGTAATCACTAGCAATTTTTGCAACTAATTTATTAGGACCAACTCCAATTGAACATGTTAATTTTTCTTTCTTAAGTATCTCTTCTTTGATCTTTTCTGCTAGTTTCTTAACTTCTATGATTCCTTTGATTTTACAGGTTACATCTAAAAAAGCTTCATCGATTCCAGCCTGCTCGAATTTGGACGCATGAGATTTTAGAATTTTCATAATCTTAGCAGATACTTCTTCATATAGCTTATAATTTACAGGTAGGAATACGGCGTCTTTACATAGATCCCATGCTCTAGAGATAGGCATTGCTGAGTGTACGCCAAATTTCCTCGCCTCATAATTACAAGTACTTACAACGCCACGTCCTTTTCCATCTTTGGGATCAGCACCTACAATTACTGGTTTTCCTTTGTATTCAGGATGTTCTCGTTCCTCCACAGAAGCAAAGAAAGCATCCAGATCTACATGTATAATGATTCTAGAGCCCACAACTCTTCTATAATGTATATAAAACTAATATTTTTTATTAAAGTGGTTAAATTGATAATAAGAAGATTAAAAAATGGAAAACCAATTGCAACTTAATGAGGGGCGTATGAGACTTTTAGAGAAATTTAAACAAAATCTGCCTGACGTAATGGATGCTGAATACAAATTTTTAGATTTGGTGTATCAGGATGGAGCGCTAAGTTCAAAAACAAAGAGGCTTTTAGCACTCGCTATTGCTCTCAGAGCTGGATGTACAAATTGTATTATATCACAAACTAAAAGAGCAATTGATGCTGGAGCTACAAAAGTAGAAGTACTAGAGACATTGGCCGTTGAAGTAGCGATGAGTGGAACTACTGGAATTGCTGAATCTTTGAGGGTAGTAAAACTGTTGGAAGAAATGGGACATCTTGATTAAAAAGAAAGAATTTTTCAACATACAGAATTTATTAATATTTTTTTTAGCAATAATTAATATTCTTACGCATGCGCGTCTCTAAACTTGTCTCAAATATTTTTCAATATTCTTTATTGCAATTGAAAGTGCTTCTTTTTTCTCAAGCCAAATTTCTAATTCTCTTTCAAGAAATCGGCGCAAATCTTTATTTAAATCATTTTTCAACTCCTCCTTTAAAGAAGGAATATACTCGTTCGTTGTTGACAAAGCTAGCTTTAATTGCAATAACTGAGTAGAATCGTAGTTATTGATGGTCGATTCAATAATTCCTTGATATTCTTTTAATTTCCCTAATATTTTTCTAGGAATAATTTCTTCCATTCTATCTCTGATTGTGAATTTTTCTATATAAAAAGATATTATTAGATAATAGATAATAAATAAAACAATCCTCCGATAATAATACTATCTTGAGTCAAGTATGAAAAAACGATTAGAAATTAGCTCTCTTTCCGATTCTGCCATTTTTAAATTTTCAGATAAGAAAGTTGAAAAATATAGCATAGAAATATGGCCAAAAAGATCAGCAGAGTACTTTGCAAACCTATTTTTAGATGGCATATTAAAAATGAAAGATACAGAAGTTGATGTTATGGGTCTAGGAAGAAGAAATCTCGGAGAGGCTATGTGTCAAGTTGCATTATTTCAGAATTATGGATTGATCAAATGCGATACGCCATTTACAGGAGAATCAAGAACTCTTGAAATCTTTCCAAGAGAATTTGCCTTATGGTTAGCAAAATGTTTAGAATCGAGGAATGACACCAGAGTGGAATATAAGTATTTTAATTAACACACCTTATTTATGAATCTCTGATATAGTCCATCTAATGGATTTATTATCAAAAATTAATTGTAAAGTAATATGAAACTTTTCTTAGCGCCTTGGAATTCTTATGAAGAGTCAAATTATTTAACAGTAAAAGTTAGAATATAATAGAGTAAGATTTTTTCAGCTTACGAGTGCAGGCTAAAATCATGAAAAATGACTACCTTCCTAAATATAGCAAAAAAACAAAGATCATCTGTTCGATTGGACCAGCTAGTATCCAAAAGAAAATAATTGATAAAATGTTTAAAGCTGGAATGAACGGTGCACGAATTAATACAGCTTATGGAAACCGAGAGCAATATAATTCGATAATTGAAGATGTTCGAGATTTAGCTGAGATACCTATTATATTTGATATTAAAGGCCCAGAAATTCGCCTTTATTCTAAGGAAGCAAAGTATGTACAAGAAAACGAATTTATTAAAATCGGATTTAGGAATGAAGACATCAGATTTAACCATGATTTTTATGACCAGATCGGTCCAGGAGATGAAGTATATATAGATAATGGCAAAATTTGGACTCGCATAGTCGAAAAAAATGAAGGGATAGTTAAATTAAAAGTTATTGACGGTGGAAAAATTAGTAATGGTAAGGGAGTAAATATTCCCCATAAAGAATTTGCGATTTCGACTCTTTCAGAAAAAGATCTAAGAATTATTGAACTTGCAAAAGAACTCGATGTAGAATACATTGCTCTTTCTTTTACACGAAATTCTGAAGATGTTAAGAAAGTTAAAGAAAGTGGTTATAAAGGAGCGATAATCGCAAAGATTGAAAATTCTGAAGGCGTAAAAAACTTTGATGAAATCCTTGAAATTGCAGAATGCATCATGATCGCTAGAGGCGATCTGGGAGTGGAGATAGATACTGAAAGAGTTCCTATGATTCAAAAAACGATAATCAAAAAATGTAATCAAGAAGGAAAAACTGTTATAACCGCAACTGAAATGTTGGAGTCCATGATCAATGATCAAATACCCAGCAGAGCTGAAGTAAGTGATATAGCAAATGCTATACTTGATGGTACTGATGCAATTATGCTTTCGGGCGAAACATCAATTGGAAAACATCCAATTGAATCCGTTTCAATGATGTCTCGAATAGCACTCGAAACAGAAAAAAGTGTTCCTAGTAATGTCTTAGATGGTAAATTCATTAACATTACTGATACAATAAGTAAAGCAGTTCAAAGAATAAGTACAAGCATGCCACTAGATAAAATTGTTGCAATAACAAGATCTGGTTATACCGCTCGAATGATAGCGAGATTGAAGATCTCCCAACCGATAATAGCGGTAACATCGGATGAAACTGTTGAAAAACAACTTAAATTAGTTTATGGAGTATACCCCATGAAAATGGAGTACCATAAAAAGGATGATCCTATTCTTGCAGTCGCTAAAAAACTTCATTCAAAAAAAATGATCGAAGACAAAGAAACTGTACTCTTCACAGCTGCTTTTAGAACAACTCAGGAGCATGCAAGTAATTTAATTGAAATACACAATGTAAGTGAATTCACTCACTCAGAACGATAGCTTCTCTAATACCTCTAGTTTCTGTAAACATATTTCTTTTAACTAAAGTATTTTCCCATGATAATCTCTTATTATGAATTGTGCGGCATCAAAAAAATTCTTTGCGATATAGGTTTTTGGATTATTCATATTCTTAACTTGCTCTATTTCGCCAGCCTCGTTTTCAAAAGGAATTAAAATTCCAATTCCATCCGCGTTTATTGCGGTTTGGACATCACTTGACCTATCTCCTATCACGTATATATCGACATCATCTCTAGAAAGATCCTCTTTCTTTAAAACATCAAAGACCATTCCAGGTCTTGGTTTCGCACACTCGCAGTCACAGATCATCTTTTTATCAAATTCATAATTACTTCTCTTTGTAACATATGCGTGTGTAGCGTGAGGGCATATGAAATATCCATCGATCAATCCCCCTTCGTTTTTAATAATCTCGACTATGTGTTGACTTACCTCATGAGCTTTCTCAAGCGTTAAAAGAGGGAAATCATTTATTGCAACACCAGGCTGATTAGTTATCATGTAAATTAGAGTATTCGGAATTGATTTTAATGATTTCAATCCCTTAATGACTGTAGGTAGAATTCTTACCTTGGATTTCCAGTCAGACGTTCGACCCAGGTGGTACTTCTCATCGTAGATTAACGTTCCATCTCTATCTGTGCAAACTAATAATTTATTCATTATTTCCACAATGATAGTACTTTCTCTACGCTTAAATTATCAATCGTTATTGCATATATGGCATTACACATCTTAATAGCGTCATTTAGACTTTTCTGATGAATATTTCTTCCAGTTGCATTTCCTGCAGCTCCACTCTCGATTTGATCATGAAGCGTTTGCAGGAAAGTCTTAACATCGGTTGAAGAACCTCCTGCACATATCACTTTTGTCCTTCCTGCTGCTTTAATTACTTCTTTAAAGATTTCCCTTGATTCTTTTCCTTTTTGCTTTGGATAATTTATCTTAACAAAATCTGCACCGAGACATGCCGCTACGCCAGCTGCTCCAGCAATTAGATGAGGGTCTCGTTCATCCTTTACAGCTTTTCCCCTAGGGTAGATCCAAAGAACCACAATCAGCCCAAGTTTATGAGCTTCCAGAATTATCTGATTAGCTTCTCTTAACATTTCTGCCTCAAATTCACTTCCCAAATAAATAGTATATCCAACTCCTAATATTTTGAGATCACAATTATTTTGAAATTCTATGAGTTGGTTTATATCGATTAGTTGTTTGCTAGTAGGATCTTTTTGATCAGCTTTTACTAAATTTGTCTTTGAATTGAGTTTTACAAGATATTGTATGTCCCTATAATTCATTCCATAACGCGCAATCAAACCCAGCTGGGTTGCAAAAATTCCAATTTTTGCTTTACTTGCAATTCTAAAAAGATGTTCAGGATCTGAATCATCCGGATGAATTCCATTACCGTAGAAATCGGAATTTAGATGCTCGATCTTCTGATCTCCAGCAAAGAGCATCAATCTTCCTGAATTTAGAGTTATTTTGAGATAATTCTCTATGAATTTATTCCTCTTGTCTTTAGGCACGTCTAAAGGAACGATTACATCTTCTTTTTCCATTTTTTAACTTCCTTGAGATAATTATTTCCATCAATTTATTCTATTAGAATCTAAATTAATATAAGGAATTTCTAACAATCCTCTCAATAAAAAAAAGCACGCGCGCTAATTTTTTCTGAAAAGATACCATAACGAAATTGGCACCAAAACCATTATAATTGATGATCTGTGATCAATACGTCTATCTAATGATCGGAGATGCTTTGATAGATTGGTTTCAAAAGTATTTTTTGCAGATATGCGTGCAAAGAAAGCAGAACAAAATGTTTATGCTAAGATTCAGAGACTTTTTGATGCAGCATCCATGAGAGATATAATTTCTAAAGGAGATCTAGTCGCAGTTAAAATTCATATCGGTACGGGAGAGAATCATAGACACCTTAAGCCCCAACATGTAAGGGCAGTAGTCGATAAGATAAAAGAGGCTAGTGGCAATCCCTTTATAGCTGAGACCACTGGAATAGGTTTGGCAGCAAGTAGAGGAACTGCTGTTGGTTGCATTAAGACAGCAATATTACATGGATTTACTCCAGAAACTTTAGGGGCTCCTTTAATTATTGCCGATGGTCTAAAGGGTTTGTGGGGTATAAAAATAAAAACTAATGGAAAGATGTATAAAGAAGTTGAAATAGCTCAGTCTATTGTTGAATCTGATGCTATGATTTCGGTTTCCCATGCAAAAGGCCATCCAAGAACTGGATTTGCTGCATCATTGAAGAATATCGGAATTGGTTGTGTTACAAAACCGTATAAAGGTCAGTTCCATTTAGCATTAAAGCCAAGTATAGATCAAAAGAAATGCAACGATTGTGGAATCTGCATTGATTTTTGTCCAGTTAAAGCTATACAAAGAATGAATGGAAAACCTCAAGTTATTGAAAAGGAATGCATTTGGGGATGTGGCTGTTGGGATGTATGTCCGCAGAAGGCTTTTTCTAAATGGAATGATATGCATCATAAACAAAATAAAGAATTGATTATTCGTAATGTTGATGCTGCGTCTGCGGTTTTTAATCATTTTGGAAAAGAAAAGTTGGCTTTCATGAACTTAGCTTACGATATTACCCCTCACTGTGATTGCGCAGATTTTGGAGACACTCCTATGGTTCCAGATATTGGTATATTTGCATCCAAAGATCCTATAGCAATCGATAAAGCAACTTCAGATGCTATAATAAATTCTCCTGGAAATTTAGGATCTGCAGCTGAAGAGGTAAGCTCCATGGAATCTGGCGATGATAAATTCTCAAAATTATCTGAGTGGGGACCTTTTCAAATCTTTAAGACAGAGGATATGACAACAGAATGGAGAGCACAGCTTGTAGAAGGAGAAAAATTAGGT
>JAOZGV010000108.1 GCA_026015225.1 Candidatus Bathyarchaeota archaeon | reverse complement strand
TTTGTACACATATGATCATCACATAGAATATGCCGGTGAATTAATCAAATATTTCCAAAACAAACAGCATAAAGTGATTTTCATAACGCTAGAAAAAGATGAGCTAGTGCACCATTTAGTTAAATCATACCCCGAACTAAAATTAAGAACTCTTCATAGAAAAGGAACAAGTTATTATAAAATGAATGAGATTCCAACCCCTCATTACATTTTTACAAAAACAGTTAATGATTTTAGTACGCTTTCTAGGGCATTTAAGATAGCAGAAGAATGGGGAGCTAAAATCCTCCATTTATTATGGGTGGACACTACTTTTCTACTTCCGCTATATATCTTGACTCATAAAACTTGGGGCTTTAAGTTCTTTTGTACTTTTTTTCCATTGACTTCATTCATAGGAAGTAAAGTAGATCATCCAAATTATAGAGATTATTTAAAAAAAGGGTATCAATATTTCAATTTAATCCTTTTAAAAATAATGATTCGAAAAAAATCAATCGATGGAATCTTCATCCACAATGTTTACCCTCAGAAATTTAAAGAGCAGGTTATCAATAGAGTGAAATGGATAAGCCATTATCAAAATAGAATTAAATTTCTATACGATACATTATGTGATGATTACTCTATATATTGCAGAGAAGCAAAGGCGAGACAAAAGCTTGGTTTACCGAAGAACATTCCAATTCTACTTTCTTTTGGGAGAATTAGAAGAATTAAGGGTTTAGATATATTATTTGAAGCCATGAAGTTGATAGATGAGAAGATTTGTTTAGTAATAGCCGGTGAACCCGATTACCTTTCTAAAAACGATATAGAGCGATATAAAAGGAAATTCAGGAAATCCCATACTATTATAGATCATCTCCATTTCATCCCAGCAAATGACGTTCCTTATTACTTTGTAGCTGCTGACGCTATTGTAATGCCCTATAGAAGACATTATGCGTTAGGTACAAGTGGCATATTTATGCAGGCCATTTCTGCAAGAAAACCTGTAATTTGTAGCGATATTGGGACGATTGGACAAATTGTAAAGGAGAATTCGTTTGGTATCACAGTAACTCCTGAGTCTATACAAAGCTTAGCAGAAGGAATTTTAAATTTTCTCGCTAGGAAAGAGGAAATAAAAAGAGCGGTCCAAAATCCAGCTAAACAATATATGATTCGAGCCGATTGGAATAGGGTTGCAAATATAATTGAGGAGACTTATAAAAAATTAACTCCTGTCTAATACTTTTTTTAAAACTCTGATTTATTTGAGAATTTTTGGATGCCTTTGTAAGCACGCACGCAAATTAATTTAGTTTCCAAAGAATAAATATGTATATAGATTAATGACTTATTCTGAATTTCTAATATTCTTAACCTAAAAAAGTAGAAAAAGAAGTGATATTATGTCAATAGAAGATAACAAAACACTATACCGCCGAATAGTCGAAGAGGTTTGGAATAGTGGTAAACTAGAATTAGTGGACGAGTTCATCTCTACAAACTGTATCTTTCACACTTTCGAAAAGGATTTGAAAGGACCTGAACAATTTAGACAATACGCAGAAGAGTTATTTGCTGTCTTCCCGGACATTCATTTCACAATTGAGGATTTGATCGCTGAAGGAAATAGGGTTGTTTCCCACTGGACGTTAAAGGTTACCCAGAAAGGTGAATTTTTGGGAATTCCTGCCACAAATAAAAACATCAAATTTCAAGGTGCAACTATACTCCACATTGCCGAAGGAAAAGTAGTAGAACTCTGGGCTTATTGGGACCGCCATAGTGTGAAGAAACAACTCAGTGCTGCACTATGATCCGGGAAGTGGCAAGGTAAAGCTAAACCAAGTATCTAAAATTCAGAATGTAAATTTTCCTTTGGATTCTCAGAATTTCATCTTCTACTTAATTTTTAGTTTATTCCTTCTAAATATATCAAAAATATATAGTAAATTTAGAAATTATAAAGATTAGAAATTTTTATGAATGATTCTAAAATTATTATTAAAAAAAATGAATTATATAAAAGGGAGAGTATATTCATCCTGTTTATAGAGAGATTACTCTCCTGCTTATCGAAATGACACTTATCATTTTATAATCCAATTTTTTTGAAAAGACAGCGAAATACCAAATTAAGTTGGTAGATCAAGATTGAATTCTGTTCTCTCAGGAAAAACGGCATTAGTAACGGGTGGAGGAAGTGGCATTGGTAAGGCTTCAGCCTTAGGATTGGCTCATCAAGGCGCAAATATAGTGCTCTGGGGAAGAACCTTAAGTAAACTCTCCAAAGTAGGTGAAGAAATTTTAAAGTTCGGTTGTAAATGCAAGTGGTATTCGGTTGATGTTACCCACGTAGAGAAGATTCCCGGTGCGGTAGATCAAATTCAAAAAGATTTGGGTGAGATCGATATATTGGTAAATAGTGCAGGAGTAAATATTCCACAGAATGCCGAAGATGTTACTCTTGAAGCATGGGAAACTATAATGGATATAAACGTGAAAGGATTGTTCTTCTGCTGCCAATTTGTTGGAAAGAAATCCATGATACCAAGAAGAAAAGGAGTTATTATCAACATCTCATCGCAAGCTGGAAAAGTGGCCCTACCTCATCGAGCTGCATACTGCTCTAGTAAAGGAGCCGTTGATCAATTAACGCGTGTATTAGCATTAGAGTGGGCAAAATATAATATCAAAGTAAATGCTATCGCACCCACATTTGTTGAGACGTCCTTCACTAAAAAAATGCTTAAAGATCCAAAATTCAAAAAGTTCGTTATGGACAACATTCCTCTAAAACGTCTTGCAACCGGTGAAGAAGTGGCTAGAACTGTATCTTTTCTCGCATCTGAGGAGTCTGGAAGTATTACAGGAGCAATCATTCCTGTCGATGGTGGTTGGACAATCCACTAATGAGATATCTTTCCAATATTTTCTTATTAAAAATTGGATACTTAAAACCTCAAACCACTTTGACAATTCTGATCTTTTCTTTCTTGGAAAAATTTATATCTAATGTCATATATGTCACATATAGGGCGTAATGATTTCAACTTATGTATGTGATTTTTCATACTTTTATATGGAGATTTGATATAACATGAAAAAAATCTTCTCTCTACTTTTTCTCTCAATTTTAGTCTTTTCCTTTTTTATGCCTTGTGTCCAAGCTACGAGTTTTGCTCATATTATCATTCATTCAAATGGAATGGGGAATATTACTGCTACATATTCTGGCGCATCTCACATAGTTATGTATTCAGAATACGTTTTGATTGGTGAAGAAAATTTCAAATCTAAATTAGTTTCAGAATTTAGAGAAATAGGTTGGATAGCTGAAATTCAAAATGTGATTATAAAAATAAATCAACCTGGAAATACTATGACCGTTTCATTTCCAATAAAAAATTTTGCTCAAAAAAGGGGAATGACCTGGAAAATCGATCTTGATTTAATAAGAACGATCTATCCAGTGTGTACCGAAGGAGCAAACTACTATGTCTTTTTATCACCCACAACGCCCGAATTACCGATGCCAAAGAGCATTTCTATTGAATTACCAAATAATGCTTTTAATTCAAAATTTAATAAAGAAAATTATTCAATCGTTTATCAACTTACTGGTGGTTGTCTAATCGTTACTGCTCTCACTGGTTCACCATTATCTCAAGAAGTTCAATTTTTAAGACATTTCAGAGACGATACTTTAGTTCGAGTATTTGGGCACGATTTTGTAAACAAATTCAATTCATGGTATTATTCCTTCAGTCCTAGCGTGGCTCAATTTATTCAGGAAAATTCTTGGACTAGGATTCCTGCAATAACTATACTCTCACCAATGATTTGGTTTCTAAGGGTGCTCGATACAATGGTGTGGTTTATTATGCATTAAATCTAATTTATGAGCGTCCTTATTTATGTCTGAAATTTTACTTGGAACGTCTGGTTGGAGTTACGCTGAATGGGAAGATATTCTGTATTCCAAAAGGCAAGGTAAACTTAAACAATACTCCTCAATATTTCCAACTGTTGAAATAAATTCTACTTTTTATTCGTTTCCAAAAGATGAGATCGTGTTCGGATGGGTAAGGCACACTCCTCCAGATTTTACTTTCTCCGCAAAACTGCCTCAGATAATAACGCATAAGAAAATTATAGACGCCTCAAAAGGTGTCGAAGTAGATATTAACAAATTCATAGAGGTAATGAAGCCCCTTATTGAAACGAAAAAATTGGATTGTATTCTCGTTCAACTACCTCCATTTTTAAAATTTAATGCAGATCGATTGGAATCATTTCTTTCGCTGCTCCCAGATTCCGTAAAATTTGCAGTTGAGTTTAGACATTTATCTTGGTTAAAAAATGATGTTTTTAAATTGTTGGAGAAGTATGAAACAACTTACACGATAGTCGATGAACCACTATTGCCTCCGGAAGTTCATGTTACATCTAATTTAGCGTATTTTCGGTTGCATGGGAGAGGTAATAAACCATGGTTTAACTATAAATATTCAGAAGAAGAACTGAAGGGAATTGTTTCAAAGATCAAAAAAGTTGCCGGAAAAACCGACAGAGTTCTGGGCTATTTCAACAATCACTTCCATGCATATGCACCTGAAAACTGTCTTCAGACAATGCAAATGCTTGGGGCACCCCCTCCTCACGGGCCAACCGCACTTCGAAAAATTACATTTAGAAGGAAAGAAGGAATGGAAAAAGTAACAGGAACCCTGGATAGTTGGACAGGACCTATCGTTGATGATACTGTAGAAAATTTTATGGTTGATCTCACGGAAAAAGAAATTATTCATGAAGCAAAATCTATTCCTGATACTGATTTCTCTCTACGTGAGGACAGCAAAAGGAGTTTGGCTGCTTATTTGGGCGATACGACTGTAGAAATTAATTTGGACGAGCGAAAAATAATCCATTACTGCCCAATTTGGACAAAAACAAGTTTGAAAAAGAAATTTTGCTCACATATTGTAAAATTCATGCTAAGTATCGATGATAAGAGATCCAAAGAGATATTGACTTTGATCAATTCGTCTATTGAGAAATGGGACTTTGAATCGAAAATGGTTGTTGAATTTCCAAATTAAAAATTTGTTTCAAAATCTCAAACTTCTTCGAGGATAAAATTGAAATATTGTTATCCATGAACAATAGAAAATATCGCATGCTAAAATCTTAGTTTCTAGCTATTCAAAAGGCTTAAATAAATTATCTTTACGGTTTTTAATAGATGATGAAGATGAGTTCAAAGAAATTAAATGAATTGGCGCCCTTTGATCAAAAAGCTTCTAGAATAGAACTTTTAATCAGATGGATCTATGGAATCGCTATAGGCATAATTTTTTGGCTCTGGGGGATATTTATAAGCATAATAAATTTTATCCATTTCTGGCATATTCTGATCTTAGGACGACGAAATTCGACCATCTATAACAATACTAGGCGATATATTAATGCTGTAGCATACGTAGAATCATATCTTATGTTTCTTACTGATTCCAGACCTGATCTGACTCCTAATCTGCTCTTCTTTTATAAGGGAGCTGAAGAATCTGAACCATCCGGTGATAGTTCGAAATCCAGAGT
>JAOZGV010000081.1 GCA_026015225.1 Candidatus Bathyarchaeota archaeon | reverse complement strand
ACATTACTACAAAGAGCCCATATAAAAAAATGCGTAAATCAATATGATTGAAAATTTTCTTTCATTAATTCCACTCATAAGTTATAATCGTCATTTTTTTAAATCGTGTGTATTGTTGAGATCTTCCGAAGTAAGTTTCTATTTTTGATTTTCATTATTATTTTGTAATTTTTTCTCAATTTATCGCCCCAATTCTTTTAAATATTATAAGGTCAAATCATTTGCAGCTCGCTCTATACTATGAATTGGGTTGAAATGTATGGTTAGAAAATTTGTCACAAAAGTTCCCCATAAAATTTTGCAAAAAGATCTTGAAAAATATAAGCAAATGACTTTAGCATTAGGAGCTACTGACGCTAAGATATTTCCATCTTCTCAAGTGATAATTGATGAAAGAGTGCGATTGAAGTGCATCTACCCAAAATGCAGATGGTATGGAACGAATGCAAATTGTCCTCCCTATAATGTTGGTCTAGACACGATTAGAAAAATTGTGAAAAAGTACAATTACGCGATTTTTTATATGATTAAAGCCCCTTCGAAAGACTTTGTTGGTCCGGAATTGATCAAACGTGGGGCTCACTTTAAATGGACTAAAAAAGGATTTGAAATAACATCCAAAATTGAATCTGCAGCTTTCTATGATGGATACCATCTCGCAATAGGATTTGCAGGAGGTCCATGCAAACAAATTTTTTGTCCAAATATAGAGTGTTCTGCATTGAAAGGGAAAGAGTGCACACACTATTTGAAATCCCGGTCCTCAATGGAGGGTGCTGGCATGGATGTTTTCACAATGGCAACTAACGTGGGCTGGGAAATATATCCATGTGGTAGAAGCCTTAACCCAGAAGATGTCCCTCATGGAGTTAGATGTGGATTGATTCTGATATATTAGTTTTGCAATAGACAAGTTCATTATTCTTGGAAATTGGAAATATAATTGATCTATTAGACCAAAAAGTACAAACCGAATTAATCGTTAGCTGATAAAATTTATATCTTCATATATCGAAACAATAGAAAAAAGTGGATGTTTTTATAAATAAGGGGTTCTAATTTTATGAGAAAAGCAATAGCATATTCGCCTAGACCCGAATCACTCGAAGGATATTGCACTGGTTGTAGACTTTGCGAAAGAATGTGTTCATTGGAGCATTTTGATGTTTTTAATTCAGCACGATCCAGAATAAGAGTGGTTTCCTTTGAAGGAGGCCTCGAAATACCTGTAACTTGTAATCATTGCGGTCTTTGTTTAGATTCATGTCCTTTGAATTTAATAAAACTCGATGATAAATTGGGTGTGATTAAAATTGATGAGGAGAAATGCAATGGTTGCCGATCATGTATAGAGGTATGCCCCATAGGGGCCATTACGTTGGATCCCAACAGCAATAAAGCATTGAAATGTGATTTATGTGGTGGTAAACCGATTTGTGTTGAATACTGTCCAGCTAAAGTCTTAGCTCTCCATGGCAGGTCAGATCCTGAAGAGGTGCGAAGTAGGAGGAGGGAGTTCGCTGCTGTACTTGCATCCGAGAAGGTTTTGAGACGTCCCTCTCATTCAGGTGCTGTTGCCATAAAGGGTTTAAACAAGATAACTAAAGAGGCTTGCAAATGACTCTGAAGGGATCATACTCAGGAAAGATTCTGAGAGTGGATCTAGCTTCTGAAAAACATAGGATAGAGGACTTGGATCCAGATTTTGCAAAAACATATATAGGTGGTAGAGGTTTTGGCTCCAAGATACTGTACGACGAGTTATCCCCCGGAATTGATCCGTTAGGACCTGAAAACATAGTAGTTTTCACCACCGGTGCACTATTGGGAACAGCTACACCTGCGGCCAGTAGGACTACCTTAAGTTTCAAGTCACCTCTTAGCAATCTTCATGGTGATGCGGCTTCCATGAGTTATTGCGGTGTGAACTTGAAACAAGCAGGGTATGATTGCTTAATTATAAGTGGGAAAGCTTCAGATCCTGTTTATCTTTTTATTGATGAGGATTCCATCGAATTGAAAGACGCTTTTCACCTATGGGGTTCATATACGGTAGATGCTCATAAAAAAATCCAAACAGAACTCGGAGATCGAGATATTTCAACAGCCTGCATAGGGCCTGCTGGCGAAAATAAAGTCCGATACGCTGCAGTTATGAGTGATGGGCAAATCGGTACACATGCTAGGTGTGGAGGTGGAGCGGTATTCGGATCAAAGAATCTTAAGGCAGTCGCAACGAAAGGTCAAAAAGATATAAAGATAGTTGATATGGATTCTTTTAAAAACGCATTTAAGGATTATCTTGATGTTATAAAGCTCGATCCCTATGTTCCCCCGGCAACAAGGTATGGTACACCCAGGTTCATTCTCCACAGGGCAAAATTTGGGATACACGGTGCTGAGAATTGGCGATTTGGTCCATATAAATGGAAAGGCTTAGACCCAGAAATATTCAGAAACGAGTATGCTGTGAAGGCAGGTTCTTGCCACAATTGTCCTGTTATGTGCAGAAGGGAGTTTATGCTAACTCAAGGAAAACATTCTGGTATAGTTGCAAAAATGGAGTGGGAATCGATAGCCAGAGGAATAACATGTGGGGTAGTGGACCCCGAGGCTATCATCTATTGGACTCATCTGAATAATTTGCTTGGATTAGATGTCGAAAGTGTAGGTGATACAATTGCCTTCGCATTTGAATGTTATGAGAAAGGTTTGCTAACCGATGAAGACACTGATGGAATGAAATTCAGCTTTGGAAATGCTGAAACAATGTTTGAGGCAACTAGGCTGATAGCTATTAGAGAAGGTATCGGCGATCTTCTAGCTGAGGGTACAAAAAGGGCAGCAGAAAAAATTGGCAAAGGAGCGGAAAGGTTTGCCATGCATGTAAAGGGTGTCGAAATGTCTGCAGGAGATCCAAGAGGAATGCCCGTAAGAGCTGTTTCTTACGCGACAGGAACAAGGGGAGCCGACCACCTTCGTTCGAATCCTTACATAGAAGAGTTTATAACTCCAGAAGATGCAAAGAAATGGTTTGGAAGCGAGGAGGCATCGGATCTCAGAAAAGGAGTTAAGGGAAAAGGAAGACTCCTCAAATGGAGTGAAGATTTCGTTACGATAGGAGATCTTTTAGGACTCTGTAAGTTTGCCTTTTACAGATCCTTGACTTTTGAATACCTTTATCGAAAGGGTGTAGAACTCGCAACAAGATTCTATAATGCTTGTACTGGATTCGACTTGACTGAAGAGAATATGCTTATGGCCGGAGAGCGGGCCTTCAATATTGAAAAAGCCTTCAATGCCAGGGAAGGAGCTGATCGGAAGGATGATACTATTCCTGTTAGGTTCTTCGATGAACCGTTGCAAGGAGGCGGACCTAGTGGAGGCACAGTGGTTGAAAAGGAGAAGTTCGAGAGAATATTGGAAGAGTATTATGAAGCAAGAAGATGGGACGTAAAAACTGGGCTCCCAACTAGAGAAGGTCTAGAGAGGTTGAACCTTAAGTGGATAGCAGATGATTTAGAAAAATATGGAAAACTCAAATGATATTTTTGGGATGTATAAATTAAAATATTAATTTAATTAATAATCGCAGGAGGTTGAATTATGAGTTCGATTGAATTGAAAGTTAATGAGTTGATGAAAGGTTCTATAGATATACACATGCACACTGGACCGGATATCTTCACTAGAAGCGTTAATGATATAGAGGCGGCTCAACAGGCAAAGGACGCAGGATTGAGAGCTATACTGATAAAGAATCATCTTTTCCCAACCCCTGAAAGGGCTTTCGTTGCAAGTGAAATTGCTGACTTTAATGTTTTCGGAAGTATCTCTTTAAACTATCCTGTCGGTGGTCTCAATGTTCATGCTGTAGAGACTTCAATAAAGCTTGGTGCAAAAGAAGTTTGGATGCCGACATTTCATTCTACTAGGTTTATATCAGATGCTATGACGATTCCCGCCATGGCAAAAGAGTTGCCCAAGGGAATTAAAGGAATATCAATTCTGGATTCTAATGGTAAACTTTTACCAGAAGTTTTTGAAATACTTGATGTTATAGCTAAAAATGATGTCATACTTGGAACTGGACATGTCTCAAAATCAGAGGGCATGAAACTTCTAGATGTTGTAGGAAGTACTGGAATAAAGAAAATATTCTTAACGCATCCTATGATAGAATTCCTTGATTACAAGGTAGATGAGATGAAAACTGCCGTAGATAAGGGAGCTTTATTGGAACATGATTGGATTATTTGCACTCCACAAGCTAAAAATCCTACCCCGCCATCCAAAATAGCTGATGTTATAAAGGAAATTGGAGCTGAATTCTGTATTTTGGCTTCTGATGGAGGTCAAAAGATCAATCCGCCACCAGTAAAGATGTTCGAACAATTTGTAATTGAAATGCTGCGAAATGGAATTAGCGAAGATGATATTTCAGTGATGATCTCTGAGAATCCAGCAAAAATGCTTGGACTTTGAATTCTAAATCATTTATTTTTTATATTTTATTCCATGTTGATCCAAATTGACTGTAATCAAAATTCCATATGGAGATGACGAAAAGACTATAGATATCCCAGATTCGAGATTACTAACAACAGTCCAACCAAAATTACCAAAACCGCTTCAAGAACCAGGGAAAGCCACTATTGAAGCCTTGGAAAATCCAACAGGAACTGGGCCCTTGACAGATTTGCTCAATGGAGCAAAAAAAGTAGCGTTGGTAACTGACAATTTTGCAAGACCCACTCGTTATCATAATATACTTCCCCCATTAATCAAAGAGATAGAAAAAGTTGGTGCGGAACCAATAATAATCATTGCCAACGGAGGTCTAAGACAGACCACAAGGGAAGAACTCATAAACAAACTTGGGGAAAAAATACTCGATAGTGGACTTTCTATTTTCCAAAATGTAAAGAATAAGGCTGAAGACTATGGATTCGTTGGATTCACATCCTATGGAACTCCTGTATATGTGAATAAGCAATATCTCAGTTCCGATACCAAGATAGGGATTCATACTTGTCAAATGACGCTTTGGGGGTATGGAGGTGGTGGATCGATAGTTTTACCCGGTATTTGTATGCACGAAACTATTGAGTGGAACCACCATTTTGGAATAAGTGAAGGATCTCTTACCCCTGGTTATGTAGGGGAAAAGAATTTTCTCAGGAAGGACATTGACGAAGCTGCAAGATTATCAGGCATATCGACAATAGTCAACTTTGTGATTAATCCCAATGGGGAAATACTTAATGTTAATGCTGGTGGGGTTGATGCATCTTTTAAGAATGCAATTGATAGATTTGACGAAATTTACTCATATCGTTTAAAAGAAAAGCAACAAGCAGACATAGCAATTGGTGGAGCATTCAAGTGGGATAAATACTTGGCTCATGCTTGTTGGGGCATCTCGACCTTGAATCCTGTCACAAGGGACGGGGGAACCATAATTGTAGTTGCACCATGCCCTAATGGGTTAGCACACTTTAACTTTATCAAGAACTATATGCCTCCTAACATGAAGAATCTAAGACGTTTGCTAATGGATGTCTACTATCTTAAGCAGGAACTCTGGCATGTGATTCTTTGGTATCCGATCTATATGATCATGATGAAAAAGAATGTAATCGTGGTAACTGAAGAAAAGAATCATGAAGCTCTTAAAAATCTCGGTATTTTTGCAACAACTTCGCTGGAAGAAGCATACGAGAAAGCCTCTAGTAAGCACGGTCCTAAAGCAAAAGTTATTGCTGCTCCCTATTCGAAATGGGCGAAGCCAATCTTTGATTAACTATGAATGCCCTGTTAGTCTAGCATTCTCCTTAAAATTCATAAACGAGTAAAGAGAATAAAAGGAGTCTATACAGGTGAAGTAAAAGTGAGTGAAAAAACAAAAAAATTATTGGATGAAATGCAAAGGAAGAGAGGATATGTCTACCCTCCATACGAGCTGCTGGCAAAAACGGATCCGGATTTTTTGGAAGCATATAATAAAATATGGGAGCTTATAATGCCCAGAAAAAGAATCTTCCCAGAGAAGATAAAGGAAATATTTTATACAGTAGCAATAGCTTCTAGAAATCCTTCAGATAAAAACGCATTAAAAAATCATATGAGAAGAGCCTTGGAAATGGGGGCTACTAAGGAAGAGATGGTTGAAGCTCTACAATGCGCATTCTTGCCTAATGGAGCACTGACTATGCTCTATGGAATGAATACGTTGATGGAAGTTTTAAAAGAAAAAGAGTAGATTTATCTAATTTTTACTTTATGGCTAAATCCATAATTTCTGGACAAACTTAGAGCGAGTATAGAATCAAGTGAAGAATGAAGTTCAAAAAAAGGACTGATTGTATTAAGGGGGTTGCCGCTCTATAGCTCGCTATACAATTTCCTACCGCAATTTCTTAAGTGCTATTACCACTCCAATTATTATTGATATGAAACCCATGATTAATAGGAATGAAAAAAGATCCCGATAATAATGTATTAACGTGGCAATGAAGAAGGGTATTATAAAAATCAATGTCATACTGATGCAGAAAAACAAAAAGCTAGTTAAATCTCCTCCCGAAAACATTTCTGGCAACCTTTTCAATAATTCAGGGTAAAGGATCTATTAGGAAATAGCTATCGGATCCAATATCAACCTATCGCGAGCGCTCCTCATTAGTAACAATTGTTGATATAGCTTAAAATGAGTTCTTACCAAAAATTAAAAATGAGAGAAAGAGATATCCTGTGATATTGATGCCAATAATTGATTATTTTTTCGGTCTAAAAAAAATATCCGATCTTAGAAGAAATCAATACCTTCAAAGAGATGAACTATTGAAGATACAGGAAAGAAATCTTAGAGTAATTTTGGATCATGTGTTCCGCAATGTCCGATTATATTATTCAAAATTTAAACAAAATGGTATAAAACCAAATGAAATTAAAAAATTAGAAGATTTAGCCAAGATTCCTTTGACAACAAAACAAGAGATTAAAAATGGACTACAGAAAAATGTAGGATATGTATTGAATAAAAATTGTAATCCAAATAAATGTAGAATCTCCTATACATCTGGCTCAACAGGTATGCCTTTAAGAATATACAAATCAAGAGAAGATCTGTATCATCATTGGGCTCGACAAGCCTTCGCTTTCTTTGAGTGTGGTGTTAAGTTCAGAGATAAAATCATTCGAGTACTCTTTCCTAGAGAAAGAAAGGACTATTGGCTTCAGAAATTCGGCATATTACGTATTGAAGATGTTTCAATTAACCAACCAATTCATAATATCATAAACAAACTCTCAAAAAGTAAATTTGAAGTCCTTCAAAGTTATCCGTCAGTATATTTACTTCTTTCACAATATATTCAAAACTGTGAAATTAATCCCCGAATAATTTTTTCAGCCGCCGAAACTCTTAATGAAAAAGTTAGAAGAGAAATAAATTCAGTTTTCAACACTGAATTATTTGAATTATATGGAGCATATGAATTTGGAAGGGTTGCTTTTGAATGCGATCAACATTGTGGGATGCACATAATTTCAGACCATTTCATTATCGAGGTTCTTAGAGATGGAGAGCAAGTTTCCCCTGGGGAGGAAGGCGAAATAGTCATCACTGGACTTCATAATTATACAATGCCTTTTATACGATATAGAATTGGGGATATTGGAATCTTATCCGATGAGTTCTGCAATTGCGGTAGAAACTATCCTCTAATTAAGAGTATTGAGGGCAAAATTTATGATTTTCTAAAATTGCCCAGCGGTCAAATAATTTCTCCAAGAAATCTAGAATTAAAAGATATTGAAGGAATATCCGAATATCAAATAATCCAACCAAGGAGGGATAAACTCATAGTACATTTAGTTAAAAGCGAGGGTTTCTCAGAGAATAGCATAATAGAAGTTAAAAGAAATATATTATCTGGTTGTCTAGGAGAAGAAGTTGATATTAGTGTTAAAGTTGTTGAATCGATTGTAAGAGGCCAAACCGGTAAAAGGAGATTTATTATTTCAAAAGTTTAAATTTTTTTAACTCAAAACCTGTGTTGAGATATATGGGACTCGATTGTCCGAATTTTTCCTCCTTTAGATCTGGGTAAATTGTTCACAAAGTTTATTTTAACATCACTTTCACCAAAGACATTTTTCAAATCCTTGATCAATCCTCTTTCGATATTGTCCATCTGATCCTTGAATTCATCGCTGAGCAAACAAAATACAGTGTATTTATCAAAATCTTCTTGAATCAATTTGTACTGAAGTATTTGATTGATCCATTTTTTAAAAATTGTCCAAAATAATCGAGGATGCAGCATGGTACCGTCTTGAAGAAAGATTATATCATCTGATCTCGCAATAAGACTCCTTAACGTAGGGAGATTTCTGTCGCAATCACAGTCCTCATCGACTTCATCCATTACCCCGATATCACCTAACCGATAGTTCAAAAGAACCGTGCCTTTATTTATCAGATTGGAAACTATGATTTCTCCCTCTTCTCCTGGTGATACAGGGAGAGAGTCTTTGCCTATTAATTCCACTGCACAAGTATCTATGGACAGATGGGAACCTCGATGAGCCTCGCATTCAAAACCTATTGTACTAGTTTCCATGGCATTATAATGTGCGAAAACTTGACAATAACGTTCTTCAATAATCCTTCTGGTTTCCTCTCTTAGATGATCAGAGGAATAAGTAACTACATTCAAATTTGGCAAGTCAAGTTTGTTTTGCGCCATATACGTAAATAGAAGTCCAATATACGATCCATGACCTGCAATTATTTGGGGATTAAACTCCTTCAATAGAATGTAATTTTTTTCTGGAGGATCAAAAATCGAAAATAACTTTAGGTTCTTGTAATATGTGTATTTTAAAGCCCAAATTTCCTGTCTATAATATTTATCCAGAGTATCTGAACCACTTCCTAGGTAAGATATCCTTGCCTTTTTAGGGATTCGATTTGATTTAAGAACGCTAGCATAGGCATCTCGGAATCTTTGACCTAGCCCAATGGAAGCTGCCAGAAAATTTTTTGACCAGAGTATTTTTGTCGGCTGACCAGTACTTCCACTGGTTTTAACCCAAAATAAATCTTTACTTTGACTTTGTGAAATAAAATCATTAGGTTTTTTTTGAATATCAGCCTTCGAGATTATTGGAAGTTTACGAAGGTCTTCAATTTTTTTGAAATTCTCAGGTTTTAAGCCAAAAGATTTTAACGTTCTTCTATAGTGTGGTACATGGTTATAGGCATAGGCCATAATATCGCGTAATCGCCTTTCTTGCTCCTTCTTTATTTCATAAAAAGGTAAAAAAGGTATCTTCCTAAGTTTACGTATGTTCCACACTATTAATGGCGAAAACATTTGATTTTAGAACTCCACGCCTAAAAGTTATTCTTCAATTTTTCGATCTCTAACCATAATTAGGTTCTATATTTCTTGATTGTCATAAAGATTGAGGATAAAGCTCCGATGAGGCCAACTAAAGTAATGTAAGGTACTAGAATAGCTAGTTTATTTACTGAAGAAAAATAACCTCCGACAGGGTTTAGCGTGCGCTGCCAGTCTGCTGTAGCGATCTTAGGAGCATTCATAATGATGGGTTCCGATTGACCATAGTTGGTACCGGAGGTACCACCACTCCATTGAGTGAAGATGTACCGTGTCGAAGCGCGCGCGCGTCGCAAAAACTGAGTTTTAACCTAAAAGGGTGTGGCGCAAAACCGACATTGCAGTAAGTCTTAAATTAAATATTTGTAAATTCATTTAAAATAAACAAATTGTCGAAGAATTGTGATAATCCTTCGATAATTGTTAAAAGCGCGTCCACTTGTTAAAAAATGCCGGGGTGGCCGAACGGCTTAGGCGACGGGCTGCAGATAGAGAATAAAAAAAATTTATAATCATTTAGTAGAAACCCGTATACGTAGGTTCGACTCCTACCCCCGGCTTACGCGCGCATCCTAAAATAATTTAATACTTTTCAAATTTACTATAAATCCTGAATAAACTTAGAAAGAAAAGTGTCAAGCGGAAGATATAGTTTGGTTGACAAAATGAATAACAATGGCGCGTGCTATTAGTATAAAGTTGATTTTTTAATCAGGGTTTTATAATCGTTTTTATAGTCGTTAACCTTTCTACAGCTTCTAGATTTTTTTGTGCGTCCTCAATCGAGCAAATATTAGTGATGAATTCGTCTAAAGGAATTCTTTTTTGAATTATAGATAAGAAATCAACAGCTCTATAAAGGTGACTAAAATCAGTTCCCCAAACACCCTTAATTTCTAAATGTTTCTTATTAATGTGAACATGAGGATTGATCTCCACATCGCCGACATTTGTATATTGGCCAAGTATAATGTATTTACCACCATCTCTAGTCATTTCAAGTCCTTCTAAAATCGCATTTGGTGTACCGGTAGCCTCTATTGTAACGTCTGCACCTCTCCCCTCTGACATATCCAATATTTTATTAACTCTCTCTTTTGGTCTTAAATCTTTGATATCAATTGTTAGATCTGAACCAATTTTCTTTCCAAACTCTAATCGTAAGGAAGGCGATCCTAATAGTATTACTTTGAAGGCACCACTGAATTTTGCAATAACTGTCAACCAAAGTCCGACAGGACCGCAGCCTTGAATCGCTATAGTATCACCAAATCTAATATTTGCCTTATCTATGGCATGAATCGCTGTAGGTAATGCACAACCCCCTGCCATAAAAGATAAGGGTTCTATGTCATCATGAATTTTTATAATTTTAACTCCTGGTTTTAAATATATATGCTCTGCCCAGCCACCCAGCAAATGAGGAGGTTTCTTAGCGCTATAAGTAATTCCATAAACTTTTCTATGAGGACATTTTGTAGGAGTCTTTGCAACTAAACAATACCAACAATTGTTACATGTCTCATTAACGTCAAGAAATGTGATAGTATCTCCTTTATCTATAGTTTTTCCAGTTAGGTCAATAACCTCTCCATTAATACTTTCAACTATACCTACACTGACATGTCCTGGGATGATAGGATAAGGAACTTCTGGAAGATGGCCCTTGAAAAGGTGAAGATCAGTGCCACAAATCTCACTAGCTATCGTCTTTAACAATATGGCGCCATGTTCAAGTTTTGGAACCGGAAAATCACGAATTTCAATAGGTTTGAAAGGCCCATTCATTACCGCAGCTTTAACCAACAGGTTTTCGCCCCTAATTCTGCACATCAAAATAAGATAGAATTAGATATATAGTTTTTAATAATTTTCATACTATATTTTCTTGAATAAAAAAAATTTAATTTATATTAATTGATAATTAGAAAGGCGAGTTTAATGATGAATCTATTCAATTTAAAAGAAAAACTTGCAATTGTGACGGGCGGTAATGGCGGTATTGGTAAAGGGATAGCAGAAGGTTTTGCAGAAGCAGGAAGCAATATTGTTATTGCTGCG
>JAOZGV010000077.1 GCA_026015225.1 Candidatus Bathyarchaeota archaeon | reverse complement strand
AAAAAAGCTCTAAAGCTCCAATAAATGTTTGAAAATCTTCTTTATTTTCTTGAATTTTTTATTCTTATCAATCTGGTAAAACTTTCCCAGGATTTAGAATATTTTTTGGATCAAAGACCTTTTTTATACTCTTCATGAGTTCAATCTCTTTTTCGCTTAGACTATAAAAAATATCACCTGCTTTCACTACACCGATACCGTGTTCCGCTGTAATCTTCCCTCCCATATTCTTTCCTACCTCAAAAAGCTCCTTCTTAACTTGTTCAAGCTTTTGTTTCCAATCTTTCTCAATACCTTCTCTCATTAAATGAACATGCACATTACCATCGCCAGCATGACCATATACCAAGAGCTTTACTTGATTTCTTGAAGAAACCTCTCTGACTTTTTCAACGAAAACAGCAATCATACTCGGGGGAACAACTATATCAAATATCTCAAGCATATCAGGTCTCAATCCTTCATATATATTGCTCCTTATTTTCATTATGATATCTTGTTCTTTCTTTTTATCAGCCAGAAGTACATTAAGCGCACCATTTTCTTCTCCTATCTCCATTATCTTCTCGCAAATTGAATATAGTTCATCTTGATCATTTCCTACGACTACTACCATCAAAAAAGCCTCGCCTTTAGCTGGCCAAGTTTCACCCAGCATCTTTTCAGAGGGAGTTATACTTTCCCTTTCGATATATTCCAAACCTAGAGGTATTTCGCCAGTCTTAAGTAATTTAGGAACTGTTGCGATTGCGCTTTTCGCATCTTTGTATTCAAGTAATAAGATCATGATTTCTTTTGGTTTTGGAAGTAATCTCAGAATTATCTTAGTGAATAAACATAATGTGCCCTCACTTCCTATTAAAAGTTCAAGCAGGTTGTATCCAGTATTATTTTTTAATAATTTGCCACCTAATTGCAATATTTCGCCTGTAGGTAAGACAACTTCGGCTCCTTTAACAAAGGTTCTCATTACTCCGTACTTGACTGTTCTAACTCCTCCCGCATTTGTTGCTACCGCCGCTCCTACTTGGGCGCTTTCCTCACCTGGATGGGGAGGAAGGAATAAATCAGTCTTATCAAGCGCCTCATAAATTTTCATCAAGGGCGCTCCTCCCTCGACGGTAATCATCAGATTATCTTCATCGATTTCAATTATTTTATCAAGCCTTTCAAGATTAATTACAATTCCACCATAGATCGGTACTGCTCCTCCTGCCAACCCTGTTCCCGCCCCTCTTGGGGTAACAGGTATTGATTTTTCATTAGCTAATCTCAATATCTTAGCAATCTCCTCACTACTACTGGGTTTTATTACCACATCCGGTAAATGAGTAACAGCAACACCCGGAGCAGTTTCATCATGAGAAAAATCTTCCATTGCTGTTTTATCACTTATTACATGTACTTTTCCTACAATCTTTTCTAAATTTTCAATAAATTCAGGAGTTATCTTGCAATACAATGTAAAGTTTGCACCTCATCTAACTTAATATCTAATACAGAGAGGTTTTCTTATTGTTTTTGTTAAAATTTTCTTTTTTAAAAAAATAAAAATCTTAATGCAATTATTTTCAAGAAACGATTAATATAGATCTTCAGTATTTTTTACCAACTTCTGGGGAACGCAAATAAATGAGGATCATAGTATGCATTAAACAAGTTCCAGAAACGACTGAAGTTAAAATTGATTCTGAAAAGGGAACTTTAGTACGCGATGGGGTTCCTTCAGAGATTAATCTTTTAGATCTCCACGCGATTGAGGAGGGAATTAGAATCAAGGAGAAATTTGGTGGCCAAATAACCGTAATAAGTATGGGTCCATCGCAAGCTGAGGAAGCAATAAGGGATGCATTGGCTATGGGATGCGACGAGGGATATCTGCTTACTGACAAGGCATTTGCTGGCGCAGATACACTTGCAACCTCCTTTACACTCGCAAGAGGAATTAAGAAACTAGGGGGTTTTGATTTTATCATTTGCGGCATGAAGACTACAGATGGCGATACAGGTCAAGTTGGTCCTTGGCTTGCTCATGAACTCGGTATTCCCCATGTTGCATATATAAATAAAATTGCTGAGATAGGTAAAAACTATATAGTTGCTGAAAAATTGGTTGAAGATGGTGTAGAGGCAATTCATTGCCCTATTCCTTGCTTAATTACGGTTCTAAAAGGAATAAATGATCCCAGACTCCCATCCTTGAAGCTGAAAATCAAGGCCAGAAAACTTGAGATCAAAAAAATGGGTCTTCAAGATCTTGGTGGAGAGGCATCAAATTATGGATTGGATGGATCACCAACAAGAGTTGTTGAAGTTTATAGCCCTAATCCTCCTCAAAAAGGAGAAATAATTGAAGGCATACCAAAAAAACAAGCTGATGTTCTTTTCAAAAAATTAAAGGAATTAAAAATTGTATGAGAGAATTTTAGATGCCTGATATTATCATGAATAAAGCCAAATGTACGAAATGCGGCATTTGTGTTGATGCATGTCCTTTTGGATGTATAGTTTTAGCAGATATTTATCCAGAGATATCTGATTGTAGATTTTGCGGGATATGTATGGTAAGATGCCCAGAGAATGCCATTTCGATATCAGTTGAAGAGAAACCCATAATTGATTTGTCAAGTTATAAAGGCGTGATGGTTTTTGCTGAACAGAAATTCGGGAAGATCTCTCCTGTAGTTTATGAGCTCATAGGAAAAGGAAGAGAACTCGCCAAGCAATTGAATGAACCATTAGAAGTTGTGCTTTTAGGCAATAAAATAAGAAATTATGCAGAGGAAATACTCCAATATGGAGTAGACAAGGTTCACCTTTATAATAATCCATTACTTGGAGTTTTCAGAGATGATCCTTATAGCCAGATTATTGCAAATCTGATAATTGAGGTTAAGCCAAGTATAGTTTTAATCGGTGCAACCTCCATCGGCAGATCACTTGCTCCGAGGATTGCTGCCATACTTAAGACAGGGCTGACTGCAGATTGCACAGGACTAGAAATAAATGAAGATGGACATTTGCTCCAAATTAGACCTGCTTTTGGGGGAAATGTTATGGCCAAGATCCTTTGCACTCATACTAGACCCCAAATGTCTACAGTAAGATATAAGGTCATGAAAAAGGCTGAAATGCAACAATCAAAGGGCATTGTTGAAGAGAGGGAGATAGAAGTAAAAAATCTTATTGACCGAACTAAAGTAGAAGAGTTTAGGAAGGCTAAAGATAAGGTATCTATTATCGAAGCTGATGTGTTAGTTTCTGGAGGAAAAGGATTGGGTAATCCAGAAGGTTTCAAACTACTAAAGGGGTTGGCATCGCTTCTTAATGGCACGGTAGGGGCTAGTCGTTCTGCTGTCGATGAGGGGTGGATAGACTATTCCCATCAAGTGGGGCTAAGTGGAAGAACGGTCAGACCAAAGTTGTATATTGCATGTGGAATATCTGGCTCTGTTCAACATCTTGCTGGAATGCAAACTTCAGAGGTTATAGTAGCCATTAACAAAGATCCTAACGCTCCTATTTTTAAAGTAGCTACTTATGGAGTAGTGGGAGATCTCTATGAAGTTATTCCTGAGTTAATTAAATTTGTAAAAGAAAGCAAGAGTAAATGATAAAACAAAATGATTGCTACATCAAATTTTGAATTTCCTAAAGTTTGAGTCGTAAACAATATATTCTATTATTAAGCATACTTAGTCTTGGCGTATTAATATGAGTAAACCGTAT
>JAOZGV010000075.1 GCA_026015225.1 Candidatus Bathyarchaeota archaeon | reverse complement strand
ATACGTAAACATCTCATTGCTGTATAATCGATTGATTCTAAATTTAATTGAGAATTAATTAAGAATGAAATAGTGAAAAAAGATGGTTAAAAAATGTGTAAGCTGCAGTACTAATAATGTGGATGAGTCCAATTATTGCTACAATTGTGGCACGAGTTTTCAAATAAAAGTAAAGAAACCACAAGTTAAATCAATTTCTGCAACAATTCCAACTCTTCCTTTAAGTTATCCGGTTATTCATCCCATTGTGACGAGAACAATTAATCCAGGAATGTGCTACTATCACAATATACTTCCTGCAAGGTATATATGCACTAGATGTGGAAAACAAGTTTGTTCTAGTTGCACTCTGAACTATTTTGGTTTAGTGCTCTGCCCCCCATGCCAAAGGCAAATGATCTTCTTTCCCTATTTATCTTTAACGTCACCATTTTTACTCTAGTATGAGTACTAATGTATATGATGTTTTTGGTTTATGAGTTTGAGGTAATAACTCATCTGGAATAGGCGGGAAGAGATTATTGGATGTCAAATAAAATTTCCAATAGAAAAATATTGATTAGGTTCGTACTTTTCCACTTTTTCTAGGGGCTTTGCTCTTCGGACCAGCAAATACTCTAAATTGGATTGCTGCCTGGATCTATATAATCATCTATCTCGGCTTCGGAATAATACTAGTATTATGGATGAGAAAAAATAATCCAGGACTGCTCAAAGAACGAATGACTATTCTTAAGAGTTCTGCAAAAGGCTGGGATGAGATAATAATTTTTTTAGCTACAATTCTCTTCATAGCCTTGTTCTTAATCATAGGTTTCGATGCAGGTCGTTATCATTGGTCCTACGCACCGATCATCCTTAAGACAATTGGATTTATCAGTATAATCTCATCCTTTATACTGATCTTCTTGGTGATGAAGGAGAACACATACTTATCAAGAATTGTAGAGGTACAAAAAGAGAGAGGTCACAGTGTCATAACAACTGGCCCTTACAAGTATGTTCGTCATCCAATGTATGTAGGTGTAATCATTATGTTCTTTTTTACTCCTCTGGCTCTTGGCTCAATATATGGGCTCATTCCAGCCTTATTATTGATAGTCCTTATCGTAATCCGCACGTACAAAGAGGATAGAATGCTTCATAGAGAGCTTCAGGGATATTGAGAGCATGCCGAAAAAACTCCTTATCGGTTGTTACCTGGTATTTGGTAATCAACCAATTTTTAAAGCGTTCGCTAATGAATAAACCTGATTTAGGATGTATTTCCAAAAATAGTTTGCTGTGATAATAGTCCTTTTTAAGTACCTCAATCCTCAGGTTCCTTGAAATTCACCGATACATTAATTTCAAATTTTCTCTTTTGTTTTAAGAAACTCACCAATTGATTCAATTTTGATGGGGAAGTCTTTGCAAGTCTCTCATTCTCTTCTGAATCAAAATCTATATCGGTTCTACGTTCAACTTCTGAGGATATTTTATCTTTTGCTACCGGAGCCGCGTTATCTAAATCAGACTCTGAAATATTTCTTGATTCAAGTTTATTTGATAAAGCATTATATTCCTTATTTGCATGTTTAAGTAGGGAAAGTTTCGCACTAATATCATCTGTTATATAAAAGGCACTTAAAGAAATCGTACACCCCAATAGGTTGTTTACAATATCCTGTTTGGGCTCTTCACTCATAATATCACTTAATTATACTATTATGGCTATCAAATATATGCCTATGTTTATGCCTTAAAGCGCATCCAAATCAGAAAAAAGATAAGCTTTATGGTTATCCAAGCGCGTGCTGCAAGTATATGCTAGTTAGAATGGAACAAAACAAATTAACAATTCGCACATGTTCCTCAATGGTATTTAGACGTATATTTTAAAAATAATCTTGGATAAAGAAGATTAAATGAGAGATGAAATATATGCCAATTGAAAGAATCAGAAGTGTTGCAGTCGTTGTTTCTGACGCGAAGAAAGCCAAGGAATGGTATGTAGCTAAGTTGGGATTTGAAGTTCAAGAAGATATGGAGCATTTGATTGTAGTAGGACCTCCTAACTCATCCACGGGCATTCATTTATGCCAGATTGAGCCCCTTGAACCTGGAAATACTGGAATTCTATTCTTCGCTGAAGATGTTGAAAGTACTTATAAAGATTTGAAAAGAAATGGTGTAGAATTCACAAGAGAACTAGGTAAAGCTGAATGGAATGAGAATGTAAAGTATGCTATGTTCAAGGATAGTGATGGGAACGAATTTTGGCTCATGCCCAAATACGATTAACGAGACACTTATCATGAACACTAAATAACAATATCGAATATATGAAGTTCAGAGTATCTTAGTAAACAAAAGAGCAGTTCATAATAACGAAATCTATTATTATTTGAGTTGGAATACTGGTTTATCTGAAGATAACTACGAACAAATTGCCAGTCATAATTCGAAGGTCTTTGAGATACGCATCGCGTATACTTCTATTATCCGATAGTTATTTATTATTAATCAACAATCAACTTTAAATTGTAAATATATTTTCTGGATGATCGATCATGCAATCAAAAATTGAATATGAAAATCTGTGGAAAGAAGACAAGAGAAGGGGCGATCCTGCAATAAAATATCCAGGAGAGAGATATTTTCCAAGAGAGAGAGTGTGGAAAATTTTAGAGCATCAAGAAGCTGATCGTGTACCTGCTGAACTTGGAGGTTGCTTGTCTTTCATGACTAAACAAGCTTATTTTAAAGTGAAACATCACCTTCATCTGCCGACATACTTCTTTGAGATAGATTATTGGCCAAATGGGGCATCATACAATTCATGGTGGAATCCACCAATAGATGAGAAGATATATAGACGTTTCAGAATAGACTTCAGGCCAGTCTCAGTGGCCTATAAACTGCCATTTATTCCTAAGAAATTTTTTTCTGACAATTCTTTTATTGATAATTTCGGTTTTCATAGAAAAGCTAGCAAAACTTATTTAGAATTTTCTAATCCTGCAACACTTGAGTTTAAGGAAGAAAAAGACGAAATATTGAACGATCCATTTTGGCCGGACCTCGAGAAGGATTTCACTGCTAAGGGCTTGGGTAAGAAAGCTAAAAAACTTGATGATGCGAATTTTGCGGTATGTGCTGTTAATCTTGCTGGCGGGGGCGTATTTGAAAATTCCTGGTTAAGAAGGGGATTCAACAAATTTATGGAGGATATATATCTTAGACCAACTATCGCAGAAGCTATTATGGATAAAGTTACAGAACAACAGATTCAATTCTATAATATGCTTCTGGATGAAGTAGGAGATTATGCTACTCTCGTAGGTGCGGGGGATGATTTGGGTGCGCAAACCACTGTTATTGTAAACCCAAGCATTTATAAGAAGTTTCTGAAGCCACGCCAAAAGAAGATTTTTGACACTATTCACAAAAAAACATCAGCAAAATTATATCTACACTCATGTGGAAATGTTGAACCTTTCATAAGCGATTTGATAGAAATAGGTGTAGATGTATTAAATCCAGTTCAACCGGAATGTCCAGATATGGACCTATCTAGCTTGAAAGAGAAGTATGGTGATGAATTAACATTTTGTGGAGGAATTGGATCTCAGAATATACTTCCTCAAGGTAGCGTCTTCGACGTAGAAGCTGAAGTAAAGAGAGCTCTGAAGGCTGGTGCAGAAGAGGGCGGTTGTATAGTTGCTCCAGGGCATATAATTCAGCCTGACGTTCCACCTGAAAATGTTTGTGCATTATATGACTCTGTATTGAAGCACGGATTCTACCCAATCAATTTATAATATTAAGAAGCTTCATTTTCAATCCATTTTATTGAAGACTGATGCTTCTACAGATATATACATGTAACTTACTAGTGCCCGATATTTCTGTTCCACTCACTATTGTGTGAGCATTTATAAAACAAAAAAACCTCTTATCTGATTTTACCTCTAGCCATAGATGCGAAAGTGCCTAACACACAAAGAATTGCAAAAATGACAAGAGTTGTTTTTGTGCTTGTTAAAAAATGAGTAAAGTACTCTGGCGTAATTTGGATTCTTCCTATTTTTAACGCAAACACTATCATCGCAATCCCCATACTAAACATCTGTCCTATTAATCTCATAGTTCCAAGTGTTGCAGATGCTACGCCATAAAATTTTTTTTCGATAGAACTCATGATCGCATTTGCATTAGGCGATGAGAAAAGAGCAAAGCTAAAACCTAAGATAATTAAACACATTACGATGAAAGTCAAAGATGTTTTTTCAGCAATAAAAGAGAGCAGAATCAGACCAACCACGGTGATTGACATACCGATCGAAGCAACCAACCTTGGTTCAATTTTATCTGAAAGCCTTCCGGCAAGGGGAGAAAAGATAGCTTGAACTATTGGTTGTGAAATTAAGATGATTCCTGCGTTTTGGGGGCTCAAACCTTTTATATATTGCAAATAGAGGCTCAAAAGAAAAGCAACAGCAAATGTAGCGCTGTAATTTATCAATGCCGCTAGATTTGAGAAAGTAAATAAGATATTATTCCTGAAGAGGTTTAAATTTAATATTGGATTTCTTACATATACCTCCCATTTTACAAATGAATACAGCCCCACTCCACTAATCAGGATCAGCAAAGTTCCTTTTATTTCGGGGAGAAGGGAGAAACCATACATGACTGTAGCTAGGGTAAGACCAAAGATTATAGAGCCTACAATATCAAAACTTTCACCTTTGGCTTCGGCCCATTCCCCTTTTAATTTCCAGAAAATAAGAATTATTACAAATAAGCCAAGAGGTACGTTCATCAGAAAAATACTTCTCCACCCCAAATTCTGAGTTAGAAAACCACCTAAAAAAGGTCCAGTTGAGAGTCCAAAATAGACAGCGGCAATTGTTATCCCCAAAGCCTTCCCCCTCTCCCCGACAGGAAAGATAGAAGTTAAAATCGCCAAGCTAGTACCGAAAATCATTGCTACCCCAATCCCCTGAATGATTCGAAAAAATATCAAGATCATAGGAGATGTAGAAATTGCTGTAAGGTAGGATGATGCAGTGTGGATAAGAATACCGTATAAAAAAATCCTTTTTCTTCCATATATATCCGCCAATCTTCCAAATGGAACTAGAAATATTGCAGAAGATAATAAATATGATGTCGCTACCCAGCTTAATAAGATTGCATCAATCTCAAATTCTATACTGATCGATGGGAGGGCAACATTAACTGCCGATCCCATGAAAGGTGTAAGGAAAGATGCAATTGAAGCTATGATTAATACAAATTTTTTATCTTCATTTTTATTCAAACACGTTCAACTCATGAAACAACATCACATTGTGTCTTTTTTGAATCTGATTTACTATTTTACTCTCATACTGGATAGCATTTCTATTAAAGATGGCATTCAGCCTTAAAAAGTGCTGGCCTGTTGGATATATGAAAAAATGATGATCAGATATTGAAGTTTGCATGTTTTGAAAAGAATACATTCATGCTATACGCATAATAATTTAATTTAATCAGATACCAATATATTCGATATTATTTCATTAGTATTGTAAACTTTGAATTATGGAAGACTCGAGGGGAATGATGTTTTGGAAGAGAGAATCTTAGGTAAGACAAATCTAAAAGTAAAAGCATTAGGATTTGGGGGCATTCCCATTCAGAGGGTTTCTGAGGAAGAAGCGATAGAAGTTGTTCGCAGATGCTATGACTTAGGAATAAACTACTTCGATACAGCAAGACTGTACTCAGTTAGTGAGGATAGGATAGGGAAAGCCTTAGAAGACGTGAGAGAAAAAGTATTCATCGCAACTAAATCTATTTGTCGAACTGAGAGTGAATTTCTTCAAGAACTTGATATAAGCTTGAAAGATCTTCGAACAGAATGGATCGATGTTTATCAATTACATAATGTTGCATCAAAAGAGGATTGGATAAAAATTTCTTCGCGGGGCGGGGCTCTAGAAGCCGCTTACAAAGCCCTTGATAGGGGAAAGATTAAGCATCTGGGAATTACAAGTCATAATTCTTCAATTTTGACTGAAATTGTGAAGAAGGATATCTTCGAGGTAATACAGATTCCTTATAACTACCTATCGTTGATGGCAAAAGAAGAATTGCTTCCTCTATGTAATAAAAAGAATGTGGGTACTGTCATAATGAAACCTATGGCTGGTGGTGAGTTCAGTAGGGCAGATGTAGCTTTAAAATTTATACTAAAAGATGAGAATGTAGATGTTGTAATTCCGGGTATGATGAGCGTTGTAGAAGTCGAGGAGAACGTTGCTATTACTTCTCACCCCTATGATCTTAGTGCTGATGATTTAAAACTAATTGAAGAAGATAAAAATCGTCTTGGAACGCAATTCTGTCGTGGATGTGACTACTGTCAACCCTGTCCTCAAGAGATACCAATTTCCAATATATTGCGTGTTGAGTCATTTGTAAAAAGGTTGAAAGGGACGGATAAACTTAAAGAATTGGTTAAAGGATCGAAAGAAAAAGTAGATTCGTGCATTGATTGTGGAGAATGCGAATCAAGGTGCCCCTATCATCTCCCAATAAGAGAGATGTTTCATGAGAAGATCGAATATATAGACAGAAATATCAAGTAACTAATAGCACGCACGCTTCTGTTGAAGAATAATTCTACTCTTGCCCCACTATTCTTCCCCTATATTTTTTAGAATTTCGCTTTTTCAACACTTTTTTCGCAATAATTCCCGATCATAGGGCGCGCGCGCTATTTGGCATTTATTTTTTAGAGTCTATGATTTTGGTGGATCAAAATAAAGCATACGGTAAGTATTTACGGCATATTCGATTGCTTCTTGCCTTTTTCCTTGACCGATCAGAGATTCAGCAGTTTCATATTCATGCTTGGCCTTTTGAAACGCTGCCTTATCTTTTGATATTTTTATCAGTTGCCTTGCCAAGAGCATCATTTCATCCAAGAAAGCGTAGTTAAGGTATTCGAGTTTCTCATAGTACTCCATCCTGTCTTTGTCTCCTTCAAAGGGTTTTCTCTCCTTAGATAGTTCAGCCAATCTTCTACCGGAATCATAGATTGTTTCAAGAATTTCCTTAAAATTAAATCTTGAAACAGGAGTAGGGTCTATAGCTCTAATTTGCCTATGATAGAAAAAGCGGTAAATATTCTGTAGTGCTGAGCATAATCCTCTGCCAGTTCCTCCAGCTACTGATATTCCTATACCATATTTTCCATTGACGTCAATAATCTCTACGATATCCATGAAATCTTTAGTTAGGCCGTTAATACCGCCCCAATAAACAGGCGCACCTATAACTAAAGCATCCGCTTGTTTCCATAAGTTATTTAATTCTTCAGAGCATTTAGTTTGCTTAGTAAAGTATTGAATCTTAGAATCTACTAAATATACTTTTTCAATTTCTACACCAACCGATTCTACACCCTCTAAGCATCGAGTGATCAATTGGTCTGTCAATTTTCCTTTTCGCGGACTACCGACAATTCCTAGTATCATTTTTTCATCAACAAAGGTTGATTTATTTTTATTTTTAATATTTTGATTTAATTTATATGCATTGTCGAATGTGTGTGCTAATAAAAGAGCGCTAATTATAATTAACAATTACTTTACTTTCAATTATTATCGCACCCAACTAGATATATAACTATGTTATATTATTTATTTTATATAATTTTTCAAATGCAACTAAATTAGAAGTGAGAATCTTCTATGTCAAATTATAATACAAGTGAGAATGGTAATAAAAGCAGAGACTTGTGGGAAATAAAATACCTTGACTGCAATAAATCCTATGATTATGCACTTTTCCATTCATGTCCATATTGTTGTTAATATAATAATTCTAAGAATGGAGTAGAAATGAAATAAATTAAATTAAAGTTGGAGGTGAAAATATGCCAATTTCATTACAGGTGGAAAATATTATGACAGAAGATATAGTTTCGATCGAAGAGAATGTAACTATTATTTAAGCGATTAACAAAATGGTTGAACATGATATAGGATCCATTGCTATAAAAAGAAAAGATGAATATATTGGAATTGTTACTGAAAGAGACATTCTAAAAAGATGTGGAAAAGAGAACATTTATGCTCCAGATTCTACTGTTGGAAAAATTATGAGTTCTCCCTTAATAACTGTGGATGCAGATGCCCCCATTGGAAGGGCGACCCAAATAATGGAAGGAAATAATGTCCGCCGATTGTTCGTTAAAAAGAATGGTGCGTTAGTAGGAATAATTACACAAAAAGATATACTGAGAGAAACTTTGAATGTATTCATGGTTTTACAGGCTATTTAATAAAAATAAAATTTAAAATCAAATAGTATGCAATAAATGATAAACTAAACAAGAGGTGATCAATTTTGAAATTACCCCATCAAGGACATGAAGTGCACTTATGCAAAATTTGGTCAGATACTTATGATATCGACATTGTGAGAGATATCGTTAGAAATCCAAACTTTATTTGTAAGGTTTGTGGCCGAGTAGCAGCAAATGAGGAAAATATTTGCGATCCAGCACCACTTTAGTCACTTCTTAACATCCCATTTAATCTTTTTTCAATTATCTTTATTCTAATAAAATTCATGTTAATATTTTCGAAAAATTTTTTTATATTCTGCCTCAATTATTTGAAATAATTTTATCTTTTTAATAGGTGTACATTCTCGCGCTGAAATAAATAAATATAATGAATGGAAAAAACATTGAGACAATAATTGTAGGTCTTTAAGTGGCTTTATAGCTTATGATGCTCACTCTTAATTTAAATTTGTCATAAATATTATCGATAATAGACTTTAAGGCATTCTTACTTTATATATAATAATATTAAATAATTTTTAGGCGATTAGTCAATGGAGTTTTATTGTGTTAAGTGTAAGCAAAAAGTCAAAGTACTCGATTCAGATGTAACTTCAGAAGTTAAGAGCAATCGTAAGCTTCTTAGAGCTAAATGTCCAAATTGTGGAACGAGAATGGCTAAATTTGGAAAACTAAATTAGATTCTTAATCATCCTTTTTTTTTAAATTCATTTAATTACATGGGTTAACCTTCTTATATACCCGAATTCATGATGTGTCAACGAATGGTGCTTGCACTGGATGTTTTTTGGGTGAGCATTAATAAGAATGCTCCTCTCAAAAAAACTGGAACTTTGCGCGTTCTCAGCGACATCACTTCTGGGAAGTAAAGTAATTCTGCCATTGTTTAATAATAATATAATAATTTAATTACTTTCGAAGTTATTTTAGAAAATGGTTAAATTTTCCGAAAAATATCTTTTTTTATACGTAACACACTCACTATAGATACGTACAAAACCTTTAAATGTATCAACTGAATTTGAGTAGATATCAGTTGTGTAGAGAAATTTTATTTTTTTGTGCTAACGAGCGTAACTGCCAAGGCCACTTTTTCTTTACTTAAACTAAGAATGTACAATGGAGGTGGAAGATACAATGGAAGGTACAGTTAAATTCTTTAATAGTACTAGAGGATACGGATTTATCACTAACGATGAAGGTGATAAAGACACCTATGTTAATAGGGCTGACATCCTAGATGATGCTGAGCTTAACGAAGGAGACAGAGTCTCTTATGATGTTGAACAGGAAGATAGAGGACCCAGAGCAAAGAACGTTAAAAAGTTGTAAGTCTAGAAAATATGTACTTTAAAAAAATTTTGACTATTTTTTTTTAACTCCGTCAGAATTTTTTCCATAAATTCCCAATTTTTCATTCTTTATTATGCACTTCAATATTAGTGTGATCGGCGTTATATGAATCGAGGTTATTGATTTTGTCCAAAGATGGGATTTATATAAGTATCGAAAATGTCGTTGCTTCAGCCTCTTTAACACAAAAAATCGATTTACTTGCAATAGTTAGAATATTCCCAGGCGTGGAATACAGGCCGGAACAATTTCCTGGATTGGTTTATCGTTTAAAAAAACCGAAAACAGCGACTTTGTTATTTGGTTCTGGGAAAATGGTATGCACTGGTGCAAAGACTGAAAGTCAGGCAAAGAAGGCCGTTCTGAAAGTAGTCGATGAATTAAAAAGAAATGGGATAATAAAAACTGAGGAACCAGAGATACAGATCCAAAATATCGTTGCATCCGCAGGGCTAGGCGGTTATATAGACCTGGAGAAGTGCGCTCTATCTCTTAAAAGGATGATGTACGAACCAGAACAATTCCCTGGATTAATTTACAGAATGGATGAACAAAAGGTTGTTATGCTATTATTCTCAAGTGGCAAACTTGTATGTACTGGTGCTAGGAAAGAAAACGATGTTGAAGATGCAGTAAAAGTATTAAAGGAGACTCTTGAATCGAAAAATCTCATATATTATTGAGGGATTACCAACCTAATTCTAGATTGTTGCGCCATATTATATTAAAAAACTGAAGACGATCCCAACAGCGCAATTCTAGTTAAATTTTCAATCTATCAATAGTAATACTATGGGATCAGGCTTTTTTTGGAATGGAAAGGATATAGTCATCCCAGCGTTCTCAATAGTTTTTTTTATATTAACTCCAACGGCGTGCTCTGGATATCGAGACATCGAAGGATGGAGACAAATTCCTTCCCTTATATTACATTCCTTGCATAGAGAGCATGATCCAGATCTGAATCCTAGCGCAAAGGTATATCCTTGATTAAAAGCAGTTTTCTCAAGTTCGAGCATTGCTAAGTTAATTCTGTGCTTTTCCTTATCCCAATCGGATAAAAATTTTATTGCATTCTCTTTAAGTTTCTTGGGTGCTGATTCGTCAAATTTATGTCTTAATAAACTTCTTCCGACTTCATCATCAGTTTCAATTTTTGCATCAAATTTTACTAAAAGTGCTGCTCGATATTCCTTCAACATCTTCCTAAATTCTTCAACGGTTGGAACAAAAGGTGGACATGTCAATTTTTTTCGATATGATGGGCAACCTGCTGTGCATTTAAGAAGAACCCTATTTTCAACAACTATGTCATTTGCAGGTATTACTTTTGCCTCCACAGCTCCTAAATTTATTGCTAACTTTACAAGAAAATCAAATTCATCTGGATCCTTCTTTGAAATATTAGTTGAATCATTCAAAATAATTTACCTCTAACTCCTTTATGTTTCTGAACGCTATTGTGAACTTACTTAAAAAGTATCCAATAATTACTCTATAACAAAGTTATAAAATCTTATGCCCCTGTTTTAAAATATCAAGGGCGTCGATTCCTGCAAGGGAGAATAATTTATTAGCGTTGTATATAGGACTGATGTTAATTCATTAAATTTTAAATCATTTAATATTCGTTAGTTTAGGTTTGGAAGATATTTATGCGGTTACATTATCGTTGGATTATATTACTCGTTTTGTTTTATATTATAGTGACATTAGCATTTACTGTTCAGTCCATCCCTCCTTTGATCCCAAGAATCATGAAAGAATTTGAGATTAGTTATGCACAAGCGGGGTTGCTGATGTCGATTTTTTTTATTCCGGGCATCTTTTTGGCTATACCGGCAGGAATTCTTGCTGATCGTTATGGGGTTAGGATCGTTGGAACTTTTTCAATAATTACGATAGTTTTTGGAACTTTTATTACTGCTGTAAGTGGAACATTTCAAATGGCTTTATTCGGAAGATTAATTTTGGGTATTGGAGGCGTGGTTACAATTACGACGCTTCCCACTCTTATACCTCAATGGTTTACTCAAGAGGAGATGGGCAAAGCATTAGGTATATACAGCATTAACATGCCTTTAGCGACAATCATTTCATTTCCTGTGGCAAGTATATTGATGCTATCTTTTGGTTGGCGTTATCCCTTATATTTGGACACCGTGTTAGTCATTACAAGTTTAATTTTCTTCTTATCCATAGTGAAAATAGGCCCATATAAACAAGAGCTTACTGAAGGACTGAATATTAAGAAAGCATTGAAAAATTCTGAAATCTGGAAGGCTGGAATAATTTGGGCATTATGTTTTGCATCAATTCTATCATTCACTACATGGTCGCCAACATTGTTTGAAGAATTCAAGGATATGAATCCATTAAACGCTAGTTTGTTTGCCAGCATATTGATGTTCGCAGCAGCTCTAAGCACTCCAATTTATGGATTTGTATCAGATAAAATTGGAAGAAAAAGGCTAATTATGTTTTGTAATTTTTTATTGATGGCTGCAATACTTATGGCCGTAGATTATTTATTCAACACAATATTGGTATCGTTTATAGCGATATTGGGCATTTTGGCATTTATGATAGTTCCTATTGTATTGATGATGCCCCCTAAGATTTTAGGCCCTTCCTTGTCAGGAACGGGTTATGGAATAATCACTATATGTCTGATGTTTGGAATGACTGCGGCTCCATTATTTATCGGATACATCATCGATATAACAAAGTCCTCGACTTTTAGTTTCATGGGAATGGCTCTTTTTTCTGTCTTTGGGGCAGTCATAGCCTATTCCATCAAAGCAGCATAGCTCGAAGTGGCATAAATTTAACACCTTAGTGTTGAGAGTGTTAAATTTTAACACCTCCAACACATTTTAATGCATTTAATACATTACTTTGCGATCTACTGAACTCTGACCTTGAAGTAATCAACAAATAGATGAACAAATATGATCTTGGAATACTTGCTATACGCGCATGCTTG
The DNA here is from genome assembly GCA_026015225.1 of Candidatus Bathyarchaeota archaeon. GTDB lineage: Archaea > Thermoproteota > Bathyarchaeia > 40CM-2-53-6 > RBG-13-38-9 > JAOZGV01. The sequence continues at coordinate 4,889 of JAOZGV010000075.1, read as the reverse complement.
TGTTGAATATCAATCTCAGCGTTAGCTATCTCGATTTAGTTGGATTTATGATTTCAACTCACTCTTCTTTTAAAGTTTCATAGCCTTCTCTTATGAGAAATATTACAATTACTAATCCCACAATAGGATCAGCTTGCCAGAATCCGTACAAATAATTCAAACCCAATCCAAGTAACAAGGCTATTGAAAGAAACGCGCATGTCAAAGTCTCTTTTGAATCTGCGATTAGACTTTTACTTTTAAGCGATTTTCCAGTTTGATATTTAATTATGTACAGGATAGGCATAACAATTGATGAGGCGATAGCAATCATTATTCCTATTAAACTTGGACTTGGAATTTCCTCAAAAAACAGTTTCTTAGCTGATTCATATAGTACATAAATAGCCAAAACAAAAAAAGAATAAGCAACAAATGTCGATGCTTTCTTCTCAATTCTTTCCTCTTCATCTTTAGATGCAATATCCCGTTTCCTAAATCTCCAAATCATAATTCCGCCCGAAAGTGATTCAATGAAACTATCCAGACCAAAACCTACTAGTGCAATGCTCCCTGCCAATATGCCAGCAAAAATGGATATTATTCCTTCTAAGATATTATATCCTACTGTGAAATATGATAAAGAAAGCGCTCTTCTATGCAATCTTGAATACATAAAATCAAACAAAGACTCACTTAGCTAATATATTTTAATATACTGGAAAAACCCGAATACAAAAAAATTCTCTGAAAAACAGGCAAAACTTTATTCACGAATGAAATATTTATTGGATAAAAAAAGAAAAAGATAGTTTGAATTTTTCAATCTTTAATCCATTAATTTTTCGGCTTCTTCTGCTGGAATGGCTACCATAGTCTCAGAGCTTGCTAAATCACCAAATTCCATCGATATCTTCATGTGGGTTTTCTCATCAGGACAATCCGATACTATGACGCAATCATATCTTCCAAGTGTAAAATACATCGATAGAATTTTAGACCCAATTTTTTCAGATTCTTTCAATCCATTTTTTACTCTTTCCATATCAGCTTTGGAGAATTTCTTTCTTAATCTTATCAAGGTTATAAAGAGCATAATTTCACCCCTCTTTCATTATTTTTCTATTAGTCTCAAAATTTCATGGATTAATTAAAATAAAAAAGGAAATTCTGATGACTACAACACCAATAAAATAATATCATTGAAGGCAATATTTATTATCAATCCTCGCACTAGAGTAATAAAATACATTTATAACAATGTTATATTGTATATAATGGTAGGTGATTATTTGTCAAAGATTTCTATTATTGTATCTTCAGAAAAAATTGATAAATTATTAGAAGCCGGTATTCTTGCTAGTACCTCATCAGCCATGAATTGGGACGCAGAATTATTCTTCACCTTTTGGGGACTTTTAGCGGTAAAAAAAGGATTCGAAGCAAAAAAAGTTTCTTCGGATTATTCTGAATATGAAGATATGCTTAAAAAGAATATGAAATCGGGCTCAATCCCTGAATGGAGAGAATTACTTATAAAAGCAAAGGAAAGTGGAAATGTAAAATTTTTTGCCTGCTCAACAACTTTAGGTATGTTTGGAATCGATAAAGAAAATCTGGAAGAATTTGTCGACGATATAGTTGGAGCTGCTACATTCCTCTCAAAGGCTAAGGAATCAGATATAAATCTTTTCATATCGTGAGATGAGAAATTATGAAAGATGATCAGAGTATGATAGAGGTCGATTCAAAATTCAAATCTTGTCCAGGGCCAATAATTGATTTGAGTGAAGCAGTCAAGAATGCAAAGAAGGGGCAAATAATTAGACTAATTGCTACCGATCCGGCATCGCCTTCAGATGTTAAAGAGTGGACAGCCCAAGTTGGCCATAAAGTCTTGAAAATTTCTGAAGAAAAAGGAGTATATGAGATAGATATTGAAGTAGGGTGATCAACAATCAGTTCAGATATTACCCGAAGCGTGAGAGATCTTATAGCGATCCATGGAGAACCATCGAGAGAGGTATACCTTGATTCTGAAAATTCTGGCCTAATATATCCAAAAGCTCTTGAAGAGATGGTGAGAACTTATAAAGAGGTAGGATATGGAAATCCTTCCATAACTCATAAAATTGGATGGGAATCCTATGAAGTTCTATATAAATCGACTGAGATATTGTCCCAAATTTTGAATACAAAATCTAGCGAATTAGTTTACACCCACGGCGCAACTGAAGCCAATAATCTGGCTATATTGGGTTCTGCAAAAGCAAATAAAAACGATAGAAAGGAAATATTAGTTTCAAGCATTGAGCATTTTAGCGTTATATTTCCAGCTGAAAGATTGCAAGAACAGGGATATAAGATAATTAAGATACCTGTTAATGAGCATGGTTTTATTGATAATGAATTCTTAAAGACCAAAGTTAACGGCAGTACTTTTTTAGTGAGCATAGCTCCAATCAATCATGAAATTGGCACAATTCAAAATTTAAAAGAAATAATTGATATTGTGAAAGAAAAAAATTCAAAAACCCTTTTTCATTCCGATGCAGCCGATAGTTTCGGCAGAGTTCGATTAAATTTAAATAAATTGAATTTGGATTTAGCTAGTTTTAGCAGTCATAAAATTTACGGACCCAAAGGCGTGGGTCTTTTATATATTAAAGAAGGACTCAAAATAGAACCCATCCTTCATGGTCAACTTAGTTCTCAAAAATTATGGCCAGGAGTGGAGAACATTCCAGCTATAGCCGGCTTCGCAGAAGCTGCAAAAATATTCGATAATATGGATAAAAATATGCTTCTGAAAATGAGAGATAAATTGATTGAAAGTATACTTTCAAGTACAGAATCCGTTTTACTTAATGGACCAAAAGGCCCAGAAAGGTCTCTGGATAATGTTAACCTCTCCTTTCTATATGTGGAAGGAGAGGCCATAATAGTGGAGCTAAGCATGCAAGGTATATATGCATCAAGTGGCAGTGCATGCACAAGTCGAGTCTTAGAACCGAGTCATGTGTTAATTGCGATAGGTAGGAAATATGAAGAAGCTCATGGAAGTGTGTTAATGAGGATTACACCTTTCAATAATGAAGATGATATAAATTATGTTATAGAGCGCATCCCAAAAGGAGTAGCTCGATTACGATCTTTAAGTCCAATTAAAGGAGGATAAAAAAAATGTCTGATAGGATACCTCTTCCTTATAGTCCAAAGGTATTGGAACTATTCAGGAATCCAAAAAATATGGGTAGGCTCAAAGACGCAAATACTCAAGCCATGGCAGGCAGTCTTGCTTGTGGCGATATGATATCGATATATTTGAAAATTGACGACGCGAACCATTTAATTGAAGATGCATCCTTTGAAAGTTATGGATGTGCTGCAAATATAGCCGCATCCAGCATCATGACTGAAATGATCAAAGGAAAATCCTTAGAGTATACTTGGAATATATCATGGAAACAAATATCTAACGAGCTTGGAGGACTTCCAGTAGTGAAATATCATTGTGGTGTTTTGGCTGTTGGAGCTTTAAGAAGAGCTATTAGAACTTATTTTAAAGAAAAAAAATTACCTAATTGGTTGCCAAAAGAATTAACGCCAGATGAGAAGCATGCATTAGAAGAGGAAAAATTAATAGAAGTATTATCTAAGAAAATGGAAAAAACTAAAAAACCGAAGATAGACTTAAGCTATCGATCAAAGTAAACAAAGCGCGCATGCTTAACAATATTGAACGAATTATTTATAACTGCGTTATAATATAATTATTATATGGGTTTTTATAATGGAAAATAAATGTGAAGAAGATCTTTTTTGTGGTATAAATCGAGCAAAAAGTTTAGATCCGAATGATATGAGTGACTTGGAAAAAAAACACACTCCAGTAATTGAAATTAACGGTCCAATAAAAGAAGGAGAAACTTTACAAGTTTCTGTAGAAGTTGGCAAGTATATGGATCATCCCAATCAACACGGTCACTTTATACAATGGATAGAACTTTATAGTGGCGATACGTTTTTAGGAAGGGCGGACCTTGCATCAGAGCGAACTCAACCCAAGGCTCTCTTTTCGATAAAGTTAGATCATTTGCATCCACTAAGAGCTTTGGCCCAATGCAATATGCATGGAACCTGGGAAATGACAAAAAAACTATAGTGAATCGATGTATTATCGTACATTTTCAAAATGTATACTCTAAGCGCGCGCGCGTAGTGGGAGGTTAATCGCAGTTATTTTTTTTATTTATAGCTGGATTTAATCTTTGTTTTTCCTGCTCAGTAAGTAGAAAATAGCAAGGGTAGTAAAGTGAACTAACACAGGTATTGGCGCAAGAAAACTTGCTATTGCCAGCAATAACCAGATTGTTGAGCTTAAGCCGAGTGTAATATTTGCAACCTCACCTATAACTCCTATAACCGCGAATATGATACCAAGGAAAAAACAAATAGAGATTACCGTTCTCAAAAGGTCAGATGACTTCATAGCCTCTTTAAGGCACTCTAAAGATTTCTCCGGCAGTTTTTCCATGATTTCACCCCCCTTCAAATTGAAAAGGTTATAAAAATATATTTAATTGATATGTGTATTACTCTAAATAATATTCTGAATGTGTACGCTTATATTGGCAATTTTTTTTAAAATTGATTACCTGAATATTAATTCGCGCGCGCGCGCTATTCAATTAGTGGTCTAGCTAGATTCCTGAAAACGTATATAGCCCACCCCAATGTATCTCTGCCCCAGCGAAGATAATTTTCTTTTCCTCTCTTCGTTTTTTCCAGTAACTTTTGATTATCAGGATCCTCAGGATTCTGTTGAATGTAGACATCTACATTCCACCATTGTAATGTCTCATAGTGATCCCAATCATCTTGATTACTTGCAAGAGTATATAGGCAGG
>JAOZGV010000056.1 GCA_026015225.1 Candidatus Bathyarchaeota archaeon | reverse complement strand
TGTATTTATTCTAAGATTCTATATGGAATAGTCAATAAATTGATTTGTTGAAAAATGAATGAATTGCTATCAGATGAATTAAATCTCAAATTGCTAAGAGAAATTTGTACAGGGAATGGGATAGGAGTTAATTTAACATATCTCACAAAGAAATTAAAAAGACATAGAAGGACTATTCGAAAAAAAGTCGAAGGTTTGCTTCAACAAAAGATTATTGACCGACCAGTTTTTCCATTTTTAGAATTATTTCGAGAATACCCTCTACTTGTTGCTGCTTATGCAGATCTTCCTAACGATGAAAGGACCCAAAATTGGGTTAAAGAAGATAAAAATATTTTTGCAGCTTTCCGTGTCAGGAAAGGCGAGTATAATACAATGCTATTTGAGTTTCATAAAAGTGTTTTAAGTTATCAAATGTGGCGTGAAAAATTGGTAGAGGAAGGAAAGATCCCCTCAAGGGAAGAAAGAGTGCCATCCCGTCCTCTATACTTTTCGAATCGTTTAATTGAAAAATACAGACCGCATATAGGAATAGAATTGATAAAAAACAATTTTGTAAAAAATAAAAGGAAAATTGAAATTGACAACTTTCAAATTGATGAAAGTTCATTAGATATTTTAACCTGTTTAGTTAATGGCGAAGGAATAAGGGTAAACGAGAATTATCTTGCAAAAAAACTAGATATTCATAGGAAGACTGTGATCAGAAGAATAGTGAAAATGCAAAAGGAGAACATAATTTACAAGCCCCTCTGTAGATTTCCTTCTTTTTTTGCGCCACCAGGCTTTCTTTTTATTTTTTCATTGGTTGAAGTACGCAAATTTAGAGAGAAATTTATGCATGACATTTTAAATGATAGTCATGTTAGTTTAGTCTATCGAATAAGCGAGGGCAGATATAATCTATTACTTTTCGAGGCACATTCACGCATAGAGGATTATCTCCAATGGGAAAGTAATTATGAGGAAAAATACCATGGCTGTCTAGGATTAATTGATAATACTTTTTTTTCCCCAAAGATGGCTTTATCCATAGATCAACAAAAAGTATCTCTAGGAATTATCGAGGACAAATTAAAAGAGATCTCAAAAAAGGCAACTCAGACTAATGCCTTTACATCATAAATTGCGTTAGTTTAACTCTGAATCTTCATTGTTGCCTCTTATAATTGTGTGAGTTTGAAAAATTAAATTTTTCCTTCGGAGAAAATTTTAATGCTATTCCGTTCTAAGTAGGGAACGACAGAAAAGGCATCGATATTCAGACAAAAATCCACGTCTTTCTCTAATCCAATTTCTATTAAATTCCTACCATGTTGAGAATTCTTCACAATTTCCCTGATATTGCATTCGGCTCTTTCCCAAGATAGCATCGATGCAAGTGCATGATCGTTAAGATTTGCATTAGCATACTTAAATTTGCTAGAAAGTAACCCAGCACAGAGAAAATCCTCAAGAAAGAAATTATGATTTCTACCAGCTAGTAATATTGTAATTCCAGATTGGTATTTTTGAGCCAATATCAATGCTTTTTTAGTAACTTCATTTGAATTCATAAATGCTCCTATTAGAACCATTGGGCATTTTTCAACTTGCTTAATAGCGCTAGTCCCATTAGTAGTGGTAATTACTATTCTTTTTCCTCTAAATTCATTTGTAATGAATTTTAACGGAGAGTTGTCAAGATCAAATCCATCAATCTTTTGGCCTTTTCTTTCACCAACTAATATTATGTTGGAATCATTAGACCGCATTTTAAATGCCTCATCCAATGTTTCTACAGGAATTATCTCTCTAACATCATTTGCGAGAGCAGTTATTATTGTTGAACTGCAACGTAATGCATCTATAACTATAGCAATATCATTTCTTTTAACTGCTTCCCTACCTTTTTCAATAGATAACTCTAAATTGACTTCAATCAATTAAGACACCAATTATTTTTTTCCGGAATCATTACCTTCAAAGAATTTATGAAGAAATTTAAATCTACATGATCATTTACTTTAAAGAATAGTCAATAATTGGTGAAAAAAGATGCCAATCTCGCCATTAGACACAGGGCGTTATGGAAGTCCTGAAATGAGAAAGATATTCGATGAGGAATATAGACTTCAGATGATATTAAGTGTAGAAGCGGCAGTTGCACATGCACATTCAAAAGTTGGCAACATTCCAAAAGAAGCGGCAGAAGAAATCGCCAGAAAAGCTAACACTCGTTATGTAAAATTAGAAAGATGTAAAAAAATTGAGGAAAAAACAGGACATGACTTGATGGCTAGAGTGCTTGCTTTAACAGAGGTTTGTGAAGGAGAAGGAAAGAGATGGGTCCATTTTGGATTAACAAGCGCGGATGTAGAAGATACTGCAACAGCTTTACAATTTAAAGAGGCTTTGAACATAATTGAGTTTGACTTGAAAAAAATCGAGGACGTTTTACTTGGCCTGGTAAAAAAATTCAGAGATGTTTTGATGGTTGGGAGAACCCATGGTCAACATATGGGCGTAATGACTTTGGGATTAAAATTTGCAGTTTGGATTAGAGAGATTGCAAGACATTTAGAAAGGCTTCAAGAGATCAAGAATAGAGCATTAGTAGGAAAAATTATGGGCGCAATCGGAACTGGTGCAGGATTAGGTCCCCATGCTATTGATATCCAAAAAATATCTCTTACCAAATTAGGACTTAAACCCGCAGATATGACTACTCAAATAATACAAAGAGACATTCATGCTGAATTAATTTCTTTATTGGTCTTAATTGGATGTAGTCTTGATAAAATCGCCCTTGAGTTCAGAAATTTACAAAGAACGGAAATAATGGAGGTAATGGAGCCATTTGAAACAAAGAGACAAGTTGGGAGTTCAGCAATGCCTTCGAAAAAGAACCCTGTAAAATGCGAAAGAATATGTAGTTTAACAAAACTTCTCAGAGGCATGATTGTTCCTGCATTTGAGAATATACCACTTTGGCATGAACGAGACTTGACCAATTCAGCAAATGAAAGATTTATTTTTTCAACGAGTTTTGTAATTTTGGATGAAATACTAAAAAGATCTATAGAAGTCCTTAATGGCTTGATCATATATCCTGAAAATATGAAAAAGAATCTTGAGATTACGGGAGGCCTTATTCTTTCAGAAAAAGTAGTAAACAAATTAATTGAAAAAGGAGTCAATAGACAAGATGCACATGAATTAGTTAGAACTTGTTCAATGCTAGCCCTATCAAAAAAGCTTTCCTTTAAAGAAGTACTTAAAGGAAATAAATCTATTTCTGAAAAATTATCAATTGGAGAAATAGAAGAAAGTCTGGATTACAATAACTATCTTGGAGTTACGAAAAACCTTATCGATAAAGCAGTAAGAAGAACGGAAGAAGAAATGAAAAAATAAAACAATTTATTCTTTATATTCCGTTATCAAACGTTGCTCATTTTCGCTACTAACATTTTCTTCTTTAATCATTTTCAATTCAGATTCGTCAATTGCACCTCCAATTTGTTCTTTTATATTTCTTGCAGTAGCAATCCCTATAAGAGGAATTGTTGCAAGAGAGGAAATTTTTGCGTTTTTTAGTTCATTAATATTTTTATAACCTGAGTTGAAAAGAGACCTTGCCCTCATCCTTCCAACTCCTTCGAGTTGGATTAGAGATAATAGTTCTGATTTAATTCCATTTTTTACTCTAATTCTTAATTCAGATAGTTTTTTTAGCAAATTTTGTTGTCTATACAATTTTGCAAGTTCGTGCATAGCATATAGAAGCCATTCACTTGTCTGAACCAATCTCAATAAATCTCCCGGTTCTACATTGTGTTTTTTTAGAATTTCATCTTCGCTTCTTTCATTGATCCAATCGATAAGAACACATGCACTTTTCAATTCAGATAAAAACTCGCTATACGAGAAATGATAGTTTTCAAACTCAATAATTTGATCTGGTAATTCTATCATAAATTCGTCTATATGGCTCTCAGCAAAGATGTTCAATTCTTTTTCCTCTTTAATTCGCGTATATAGTTTTGGAGTGACATCTGGAGTGTGTGAAATCAGATGAAGAAAACTAAGATCTGTAAGCTTTCTAGCTCTATCAAAAAGAGCATTACGAATTATTACTGCAGATAGGGGATCTATATAAAGTTCTGATACTCTCTGACCAAATTTAGTTGCATCAATAAAATTTTCAAATATTTCAATCATATCTTCCTCGCATAGAAATCTTAAAATTTTTTCTATTTTTGGCCGTATGATATTAGAATCATATTGATGGGCATAAAATGTCTTACTGAAGAAATTAAATAGTTCTTCAATACTATCGATGAATTTGGAAGCTACCAACGAAAGGACGTGTGGCCTTAGAACTTTTTCAATTGCTAATTTTGACTCTATCTTTTCTGAGTTTGCGTTTACATAATTTTCAAATAAATCATTTTTTTCTCGATCTGATTTTGCAATAAGGATTGATTCTCCAATATCATCATATTTCGGTCTTCCTGCCCTACCTGAAAATTGTTTATATTCTAATACAGATATCGGATACCTGCCATAGCCAGGAACGTATCGCTCATAACTGCTTATCAAAACAAGCCTTGCTGGCAAGTTTACTCCTAATGCTAAAGTCGGAGTGGCTGCTAAAATTTTTATTTTTCCTTCCTTGAAAGATTTTTCGATTATTCTCCGATGTTGAATTGGTAAACCTGCATGGTGAAATGATGCCCCTCTCTTAATTTGGCTGGCTAATTCCTCACTTAATTTTGTTTTCTCACCTGAAGACAAAATCTGTTTTGAAATAATCGATAATGCAAGTTTTTCTCTTTTTGGTAATATAGACGCAATTGTTGTTGCGAATTTTTTTCCATTTACTACTGCCGATTTCCTTGTCTCAGTAAATACTAAGACTTGACCCCCCTTACATATGGCATCCATCGATATGTCGAGAATTGGATCTACGTATTTTTCGTCTATTCTTTTTGAAGAGTTGTCCTTAAAATCAATTTTACAATCATAGTATACACCTTCTTTTAGAGGAACTGGACGCCAATCCATTGTTACATGAGAGGCATCAATCCACTCTGCAATTTCTTCTGCATTCTGTATTGTTGCGCTTAAGAGAAGAATTTGTGCCTTTGGATTGAGTATTTTTAATTTCGTTAAAGCTATCTCTAATGTTGGGCCTCTTTCCGGATCTATCAGTAAATGAGCTTCATCTACTACTATAACTTTTAAATTTTGAATCCATCTGGCTTCATGACGAAGAAGGCTATCCACTTTTTCGTTTGTACAGACTATTATATTGTATTTACCTAACCACTCATCGGAACTATCATAATCACCTGTTGATATAGCAATCTTTATTTTTCCCTCTATTCCCTTTAGACCTGCATATTTTTTCAAGTCAAAATATTTTTCACTAGCAAGCGCTTTTAATGGAGTTAAATAAACTGCAGTACCGCCTTTTTCAATTATTTTTTTTAAAATGCACAATTCAGCTACTAGAGTCTTACCACTGGCAGTAGGACTTGCTAGAACTAAATTTTTTCCTTCAAGTACACCAACTTTCATTGATTCTATTTGAGGAGGAAAGAGGGATGAAAATCCATTATTTTTTATTATTCTTTTAATTTCCTCAGATATCGGTAGACAGTCTATTTTCAAAATACTCAACGTTTTGATGTCATTAATTTTACGATAATTCGACTTCAAAAAAATTATAACAATTATACTGCGGTTCTTTTGATAAATCCAGGTTTTGGTGAGTACAGAATTCCTTCTCTCATCAATCTACTGACCAAAGCTTTTGCTTGTTCTTCATCAATATCTGCTTTAGACAATTCTTGATATAGTGTACTTTCATCAACATTTCCAGTTTCTTTCTCAATTTTTGCAACCATGCTTATTACAAGCTGCATCTTATCTCTAAGACTCTTCGGTTTTCCAGTCATTATAACATCTATATCCATCTTCCCAGTGCTTGTATCTATTCCAACGTCTTGAAGAGATATTTTCATAAGTCTTATTATTGCCAATGCATCCTCAGAAGTTACTTTATTTCTAAGAAAATTCCTAGCTCTAGCTTCTGATAGCCTTACAAGTGCCTCAAGTTGTCGGGGGGTAATTGCAACAGGCGATTCAGCTGATTCAGAACTCGACCTCATTTTTAAGTAAAAGTCCCTCAAATCTCTTATTGCTTCATCGGTTAGAACTGGATCAATTCTCTTAGAATAACTTATATATTTACGTAAGATCTCAGGCGATAATGGAGGTTCTTCTGGAGAGCTTCTAAACTTATGCAATTTTAGAATATGTTCAGACATTCTATCATCTGCTTCTGATTCAGGTATATCCCTCATAACGAATAAGAGATCAAATCTAGATAAAATAGTAATTGGTAAGTTAATATTATCATTAATATTTCTATATGGATCATATCGCCCCAAAGCGGGATTTGCAGCTGCTAGAATTGCGCTTCTAGCATTGAGTGTTGCAACAATTCCGCCTTTTGCTATGCTTACAGTCTGTTGTTCCATTGCTTCATGCATTGCTACTCGATCTTCTGGTTTCATCTTATCTATTTCATCAATAGAACATACTCCTTTATCAGCAAGTACAAGCGCTCCAGCTTCTAAAGACATGCCACCAGCTTTCTCTCTTACCACCGCTGCCGTTAAACCAGCTGCAGTTGAACCTCTTCCACTAGTATATAGCCCTCTCGGAGCTACCCTCGTAACATATTGTAACAATTGACTTTTTGCTGTACCAGGATCTCCTACCAAAAGAATATTAATATCACCTCGTATGGTAACGCCATCGGGTAGATGTTTAGAAATTCCTCCAAACAATAGATATAAAATAGATTCCTTCAAATCTTCATAGCCATGTATGGAGGGTGCTATTGAGGTTAATAATTTTCTATGTATCCAAGGATCTTTAGATAGTTCGACAATTTCTTGCTCTTCTTCTGGAGTTATTTCGATGACTTCCGCTTCTTTCCCTATGATATCAATTTGATTCGCTTCAAGGTAGATAGTAAAGGTTCTAGACTTGACTCCTCCTGTCAACGTATCTATTTGTAATCTGGTTATACCGACCGTAGAAATTCTATCACCAGGTCTCGCAATATCTACCAAATCTTCAGTAAGTTTTAAATCAATAGATCTTGGTAATTGACCTGGAGGTAAATCTTCTGGTTTCTCTTGTAACCTAACCTCTTGAGAATTAATAAAGGTCGAATCCCTTTCAATTAAATCAAAAGATTTACCCTTACATTGTGAACAAATCCCAGGACCTCTCATAACCAAACCGTCTTGTTCAATGGAAATATTAGCCTCGCATTTTCTACATCTAAAAGCAGCCTTAATAATCAAAGGTTTAACAGTAGTAGCCCTTACAACAATTCCATCAAGCATAACTAGTTTAGCTAAGTGCTCTTCTCCTATAGTACGTAAAGAGATTTTTTCTGGAAGCTTCCTTACTCTAAAAATTATTTTATCAACTTGCTCGGCATATTCAGGATCTTCGATCTTCATTTGAGCCCATGTTGCTCTGCTTGCATAGTCCAAAACTTCATCAGGATTTTCAATAAGTTGTTTTGCCAATTCTGAATCGATAGCAAGTATATCATCAAAATCTACGATTAATGATTTTTCACTTTTAAGAGCTATTTTAGCTAATTTTTTTCTGTATTTATACTCGCCAGTTTCTGTTTTGACGGCCCTAAGAAAATCCTGAATTTTTTCTTCGACGGTTATTAAAGTAGTCAAACATTAATCCTCTGTTTTTAATATATTATCTTTCCATTCGTTAATAATTGAGTTCAACTTGTTATGCAGAGCTATTTCTTCTACTGCCATATTTTCGATCATATCCCTAGAATTTGTTGACGTTGCTGCTATAGAGATTATTTTTCTAACTCTACAATTAATGATATCTCGTGATAAAGCAAGAGCTCTCTCGTATAACATTATTTTTGAAGTATCTTTTTTACTTTCTTCGCTCACTTCTTTAAGAAAGCTTTTCAAAATGAAATAAAAATTTTTTTGCAAGCGCGGAATTTGTCTTGAGGCGGGAATAGTTTCTTTCCAATGTATCTTTGTAAGTTTGGTTATATCTAGCAAATCTTGTTCTCGAAATTTTGCAAGGCCCGAGTTAACAAGCTCTTCGGCCATCCAATATGCTAGCTCGATTTCTTGTCCACTTTTAAAGGGACCTATGGATTCTTCATTTAATTTAATTTGAGGAGAATCTTTTATCATAATAACTTTAATTGATTCATTTTCAAATTCGAAATTAATATCGTCTAAATTTGACGTCCAAAATACCTCCTTTGAGGCGCCTAAATTAAAAATAAGTTAATCTCATAATTTCAAGGCCTTTTAACAAACCCGTATGATATTAATAGATGTACTCAATATAAACGCGAGCCCATTTTTAATTAAAAACTGAACAAATAATTCATGCTCAGATATTGATAAAAGTTATATTAATTCTCGCGATGCGTTTTAAGTTAGATTTAAAATAAGAGTTGTTATACACATAATTTTATTATTAACTCTAATTATGAGACTAAGAAATAATCGATAAGTTAAAATTTTATTAAACAAATTATTTGGTTTAGGAGTAAATTTATTTTAAATGACGCAATTCATTTTCGAATTGTTTTAATAAATAATTTGTTGCCGCGCATCAACATAGATAGATGCGTGATTTCCGTGAAAAGAAAATTAATCAAACCTAAATGCCCAAAATGTGGCAATAAAATGCAACCTTATAATGCAGTGTTGCCAGAGGGCTATATTTGCCTTGTATGCGTGTATACAACAAAAATAAACAAATCGACCACTAAATCATTCAATTTTAGAGAAAGATATTGCCCTGAAGAATAAAATATAAAAAACCAATTCAAATTTTTTCAATATACTGTAAATTAAGATCGCATTACGAACTTATTACCGCATTTTAATTTTTACAATTTTTTCAGTTATCGGAATTAATTTTTTTAACTTTAATTCAGAATTGTTCATGAGTTTGTAATGATCCATAGAAACCGTAGCGGTTCTATCGTTTACCTCATATAAATAATATCCTTCTTTTCCATCTATTGATATTAACAATTCTTTGTCATTGATTCTTTTTGTACTTATTGCGCTTGTTAATTTAAGAGCTTCCAGCGCACTATTCCCCTTAGGCAACTCAACTGAAGTAACATCAGTAAAAACATTAAGCAGATCATAAATTTTTTCGATTTTAACCTTTAAAACATGGCTTCTTCCATATTCTTTCCTTGCGACTAGGCCTGCTTTCTCTAATATTTTGACATGTTTTGAGGCAACAGGAACGGATATCCCCAACTTTTTAGCTAAAGCTGAGATGTGCATTTCATCTTTTATCAGTATTTTCAACATATCCAAACGAGTTTGGCTACCTAATGCTCTAAACATTCATTGTTCCCCTTATGTTATCTATTTGGATAATAAATGTTACCTAACTTATTTATATAATACTTTCAGTTTATTCTAGAAGTGATAATTCAAGTTGAAGAAAAAAATATTCATTATATTGCTCATTGCAATAATTACGATTAATT
>JAOZGV010000039.1 GCA_026015225.1 Candidatus Bathyarchaeota archaeon | reverse complement strand
TATTAATTTTTAAAACATCCGCACGCACACTTAATTATCAAACTGTTCGTATTGCACGTTTGAAGAAGATTGCTAGCATTATGGTTGAAAGTGGGAATGTTATGATACATAAAGCAGCAATATAAAGCGCGCGCTAAAACTTAAATTTTGAGTAAAAACAATTGTCTAATAGTTCATAACTTTTCTAAAAAAAAAGGAGTAAAAAATGAATTCAAGCAGAAAGACCGCAATTATTGTGGGAGTATTATTCATAACTGCAACTGTTGCATATTCACTCGGCGATTTTTTATTTAACCCAATTCTACGTGGTTCAGATTATCTTACTAATGCTTCTGAAAATGAAAACAAAGTGATATTAGGGGCGTTCCTTGTGTTAATTGATAGTGTGGCAGTTGCTGGTATTGGAGTTGTGATATATCCAATTCTAAAAAAGCATAATGAAGCTTTAGCTCTTGGGTACGCTGGTGCCAGGATTGCTGAGGGCATACTCTTTACTGTTAATGTAATCATCATACTAACACTATTGACATTAAGTCAGGAATTTGTAATAGCAGGAGCTCCGGATGTTTTCTATTATCAAACATTAGGCACTTTATTACTAGTGGCAGGTGATTGGTCCTTTTTGTTTGGGTTTGGACTTGCTTTTACCCTATCTGCTCTAATTTTAAATTTTGTATTATATCAATCAAAACTCATTCCTCGATGGTTATCAGTCTGGGGTCTTGTTGGAGCCGCATTGTTGTGGGTATATTATTCATTACAACCTCTCAGCATTAATATAGTTGATATTTTATTTCTTCCAATAGCCGTGCAAGAAATGGTATTTGCGGTATGGCTGATAGTTAAAGGATTCAATCCATCTGCGATCGCTTCCCCATCTGCCAAAACAGATATCAACAAAGTTTAAACGAGCAAATCTAAAATAAAAGGATGCTTAAATGAAAGCGATTATTTGCACAAAATACGGACCGCCGGATGTTCTTCAGCTCAAAGATGTAGAAAAGCCAACACCAAAGGATAATGAAGTTCTGATTAAAATTCATGCAACAACAGTAACAAAAGGGGACGTGCTACTTCGAAGTCTCTCATTCCCTCTCAGGCTAGTGTTTCGTCTAGCGTTTGGTCTCGGAAAAAACAGAATACTCGGGCATGAGCTCGCCGGGGAAATTGAAGAAGTCGACTAAGATGTTACCATGTTCAAGAAAGGGGACCAAGTTTTTGCATCTGCTGGTATGAGAGGGTGTGCTTATGTTGAGTACATATCTCTGCCTGAAGATGGGATACTGGCAATGAAGCCGACTACTATGACCTTTGAGGAGGCTGCTGCAGTTCCTGTTGGGGGACTTACAGCATTGGACATTCTTAGGAAAGCAAACATTCAGATCGGACAAAGAGTCCTCATCTATGGAGCTTCTGGAAGTGTAGGTTCTTATGCTGTACAGATTGCCAAGTATTTTGGAGCTGAAGCGCGCGCGCTTAAGGCAGTAAGTATCCAGATTGGCATAGAAATAAGAAAAGTCAATGCGAAAAAGACTGTAATATTTCTTGTCGATTTGGTAGTTGCAGTTACATTATTCATCTTTCTTCCTCCTTATTGTGTCATTCATCATATTCCTAGCTCGGTAAGAGTTGGAACCAAATAAAGTACATAACCGGCAAATTCTTGAAACACCCACTTGTAAAATCAAGTTTGACTATTTAATTGTCTAATAGATATGTAGAGAGCAATCATATACACCGCTACAATGAAACTAACGATGATTCCCAGTATCATTAATATCTTCGCAATATCGTTCGAGATCCACATAATGATTACTCGCAGACTATCGGGAAGAATATCGGATAAATGAGAGAAATTAAAAGGAAAAACATTTAAGAGCCATAAAAGTGCTATGCCGCTGAAAATTGCTCCAAATGCATCTAGAGGGCGAATTACATTTTTTCGACCTACAATGATCTTTCCAACACTCGTAATTATTCCAAACGATAATGAACCATAGAATAGGAACTGTTCTAATGAACCAAATTTTGGAGTAAAGAATCCAGCTGATGATATGTGATGTGTAATAAAAAAGACGAGCAATATCAGGATGCAGAAGATGCCGATTACTTCTCCAGCTCTTTCAGAAACCTTCATTATATCTTTTTTTGCCTCAGACTCAGCGTGTCGGGTAAACCCGTCTTTAATTTTAATCTCACTCAATGGATGCTCACCAATAATTGTTTAGCATATGCTAAAAAAATTGCAATCATGCTTCGGACAATATTATTTTTTAATCTGATAAATTTATATGATTTACTAGCACAGAAGTAAAACCAGAAAAAACACTCATACTAGCGTGCGCTAGCCACTACACGATAGCAAGTAATGTTCAGTTAGAAGTTTATATTCTAAGGGAATTCGATCACACGCGTGAATTTATATCAAACCTACTTTTTTTACATTATGATGAGGGAAATGGTGATTTTAAAAGATTCTATAGAGATTGAAAAGCCACCAGAAATCGTTTATGAATGGTTTAATCATTTTGTAATGAATTATAAATCTTGGCATAGAAAAGACCACATATTGGCTAAATGGATCAAAGGGAAGAATTTTGAGGAGGGATCTATTCTTTTTTTGGAAGAATATCTCGATGGCAAATTGGAGAAGATGAGTACTAAAACCATTAAAAATGTCAAGAATAGGATGATAGGGTATAGATTTTTATTTCCAACTTCAATGATTTGTTCCGGCGGTTCTTTCAATTTTGAACCATCGAATAGTGGAAGTGTTTTTACTGCTATACTTTATTTTAGGTTTGGCAAGGTTCTATCGAAAATTTATCCTTCCAAATTTAATGCCATAAAAAAACATATGAAAGAAGAAGGTGAAAACCTGAAAAATTTACTGGAGAAAGAATGAATGATTCATATGGGACACATTTAGTCGAATTAATCCCACAGCCAAAACCACAGTTGTTATAGCGCGCGCTAAATTCTAGGACTCATTATCCTTTTTTTAATCATTATTGGATTTATTCAGAACTTCATTCTCCACTTGATATTCGATTCTTTCTAAGTTTATCTAGAATATATAGTAAATTTAAAGAATATAGTTAGTAGAAATCATAAAAATTGTAAGAAAAAAAATTAAATATTCAAATCAACCTCAAAACTGGATTTAGAGAATCATATAAAGGATCTAAAAAAAATTTTATTTTTC
>JAOZGV010000023.1 GCA_026015225.1 Candidatus Bathyarchaeota archaeon | reverse complement strand
AAACGATCCAGACGGTCCAACGACACTCTATAGATACTGGTTAAGGAAGCCCGATGGTACTTGGCATATAATGAGAGATTGGAGTACCGATAACACTTGGACATGGAGTCCAGACAGTAGCTGTGTTGGAAACTGTAAGGTAGTTGCTTGGGTAAGAGACGGTGAGCATAGCCCTGAATGGGATGACTATGAATTTGAGTTGTATAAGATAAATTAAGTACATAAAAAATAACTTAAAAATTACAATTATTTTTTCTATTCCGAATTATCGACCTCAGTAAATATCACAACTTCTATAAACTTTCTTAAATTATTTTTAGCGCGTGCGGTCTGATTTAGCGTAAGCTTACATAGGAGTAAAAATTCAAATTTTTTTCTTATGGATATAGAGAATAAAATAAAAAAATTGTCAATTTTATAATGCCTATTAAAAAATAAATTAGTGATGGCTACCTAATCTTAATTAACGTGTGGAAAAATATTGGACAATAAGCTATTTACTTTCATTTAGGGCGCTGGTATCAACCTTGGCGGATGTCCCAAAAGTTTCAATTATGGTAATTAATTATAATGGGCTCAAATGGTTAGATAAGTGCTTGTCTAGCATAGTTAAAACCAACTATCCAAATTTTGATGTCTACTTACTCGATAATTGTAGTATCGACAACTCAGTAGACTATGTTAAAGCAAATTACCCATGGGTTAAAGTCATTCGTTATAAAATGAATTTAGGTTTTGGAGCTGCTTGTAACCGAGCAATCGGTATGGTTGATGCTGAATATATTTTTTTATTAAATAACGATACTGAAATTTTAGACTCGAATTGGATTGAAAATTCGATAAAAGTTGCAATCAAGGATGAAACGATAGCTGCAATAGCTTGTAAAATGGTCTCTATGAAAGACCATTCGAAGCTAGATTCTGTCGGGGGAATGGGAATTCCTTTTTGGCGTGGTTTTGTTGATATAGGTCTAGGAGAACTTGATCAAGGACAATACGATCATCGGGACTTTGAACCCTTTTCCATCTGTGGAGGCGCGACACTATTAAAAAGAGATATTGTTATGGCTCTCGGCGGTTTCGATGAAAAATTTTTCATGTATTTCGAGGACGCTGATTTTTCTTGGAGACTCAAACTTATGAAATATAAGATAAAGTATGCTCCAGATGTTAGGATTGCTCATTATCGCTCCGGTACTAGTGGGATCATGACATTTAAAGCTTGGAGATTATTCCTCTGCCATAGAAATCTTTTAAGAGCGATCCTAAAAAATTGCAGTACGTCTTTATACTGGGCTCTGAAAAATTATTTGCTCTTTAGTCTAATTATAATTGCAGGATTCGGTATCTTGGAACCAGAAAAATCAATAGCTATAATAAAGGCGATCATTTGGAATTTATTCCAGTTCAAAGATACTTATGCACAGAGATTAAGAATACAAACTTGCAGAATCCAGAATGAAGAAGAGATTTTAAAAAGCATGTACCTTCGAATAAAAAGGTATCAGCCCGTCAAGCTTGCAAAATTAAGGGATATAATTAATATTTTATTTGAACACAGTCAATCACAAAAGTTCAGTGACCATTGCCAATAATACAATGATCATTTTTAGATTGAAATTACAATATCAATAATGACCATGTATATAATGTAGAATCAAAAATATTATGCGGGAGTATCATCTGATAGATCGAAATAACGCTTATTAGATTTTTAGGGAATATGTCTATAATTTGAACTCGCTCTACTTTTCCAATCTGGTTTGTTCTTCCCAAAGTTCTAGACGAAAATCATCTTTTAGAAATTTTACATCATTCCAAGAAATTATCTCATCTTTCTTTTTAGGTGTTAAAAGAATAACATCTTCAGCCAATCCAATTGGCAAATTACCTAGTTTCTCTAAAACTCCGTATAAATGATTCCCTCCAAAACCTTCAAGTTTTATTCCTCGTTGAAGATCTTTCTTCGCCCTGCACCCAACCTCCAAAAATCTCTTTTTTTGAACAAGGATTGGTTCACTGTAATCCATAATTCTTCTAATTGCTAAAGGCGTTTCAAAATGGCAAAGATGATATGGTCGAATAAAAAGGTAATATGGACCTTCGCCCATTTTATAATAATTCATGTAAAATTGGTCCTCTGCATCTTCTGCATAAGTTATCACGAATACACTACCTCCTGGTTTGGCTCCAAGAACATAATCAACAACCCCCCCAAGTTTGCGCGCACGGTGAAGGTCAAATACCTTTAATGCATCCTCGACATTTTCAACCATTGGACCAGTCATTCCTGAATGTAGAAGATTTAATCCAAACGCATTTGCAACTAAAGCCATCTCAATTGCTAGTTTAGTACCATCAGAAAAAGCTATACATTGTCTCAATGATAGGCGGCGTTTTGCAGCTTCTTTTTTTATCGATTCTGAATTCGCATACCGATTTAAGAATCCTTTATTATTTCCAGCCAAAACAATTTCAAAACCCATATTGCGTATCTTTTTTATTATTCTTGCCAAAACACCATGTTGGTCTCCAGCGTCAGAAGAATAAATGACGCCTTTGGCTTCAGCTTTTTTAGCTAGCAAACGTCCAAATAATTGATCAACTTGACTGTTCAGCAAAACAATATGAGTTCCATGTTTAATAGCTTGAATTACTAAATAAGCGGCTTCATGAATGGTGGAGGTTGCCTCGATCAATACATCTGGCTTCCTTTTAAAAACATCCATTGCATTAATCGAGACCAGAGCTCTCTTTGGCAAGTAAGGCTTGGCCCTTTCTAATGCATTTAAGTCAATATCTGCAATTGCCACTACTTCTATATCTGTTAATTTTTTAAGGGCTGATATTATGCCTCGACCCATTAATCCGGTTCCAACGACAGCAACCTTAATTGACATATCATTACACCTTTAAAAAAATCTTCCAATTAATATTGAGGTTTCTTTAAAAGCGCACGCGCTATTGATGTAATTTCCATGGGGTCTGATGTATATTTTTTTCGTCAAGTAACTTTTTCCACCAATGTTCATTGCTAAGATACCAATTCACAGTTTCTTCCATGGCTTCTTGGAATTTGTATTTGGGTTTCCATCCAAGCTCACTTCTGATTTTAGATGAATCCAGACTGTATCGTAAATCATGTCCTGGTCTGTCTTCAACGAATTCTATTAAGCTCTTTGGTTTATTCATCAATCTCAAGATATTTTCCGCTACTTTGATGTTCTCCAACTCATTTCCACTTGCTATATTGTAGATGTGACCTGCTCTTCCCTTCTCTAACACCTTACAAATTGCTTCACAATGATCGTTTACATAGATCCAATCCCTGATGTTACTTCCTGAACCATATATAGGTACTTTTAGATCAAGATAAGCTCTGACTATGACTTTAGGAATAAATTTTTCTAGAAATTGAAATGGTCCAAAGTTATTGGTGCATCTAGTAACCGTCACATCTAAATCGTAGGTATTATGATAAGCGATACAGAACATATCGGCTGACGCTTTAGAAGCAGAATATGGGGATGATGGTTTGAGCATATTGTTCTCAATGAAGGAACCTTCCTTAATCTCTCCATAACTTTCATCTGTTCCTATTTGAATGAATCGAATACTTTTATTCGAATTCCTGATAACCTCGAGCAATGTTAGAGCACCTTCTACGTTGCTTTTGAAAAATGGCCATGGATCAGCAATACTCCTGTCTACATGAGTTTCAGCAGCAAAATTTATTACGGCATCAACATTCTCTATAAGACTTTTAATAGATTTTGAATCACAAATATCTCCTTTAATGAAAATGTAGTTTTCATCATCAATACCTTGTAAGTTATCAAGATTAGCTCCTTGCGAAATCTTATCGAGAATTGTTACTCGAGCATCCT
The DNA here is from genome assembly GCA_026015225.1 of Candidatus Bathyarchaeota archaeon. GTDB lineage: Archaea > Thermoproteota > Bathyarchaeia > 40CM-2-53-6 > RBG-13-38-9 > JAOZGV01. The sequence continues at coordinate 5,329 of JAOZGV010000023.1, read as the reverse complement.
TATTTTTATTCAATAAATATCTTATGAAGTTACTACCGATGAATCCCAACCCACCAGTTATTAGAAAGCGCATACTCATCACTTATTAGGTGAAGCCACCCAATCCCAAGGCTTATTACATCTAGGATCATCTTTTTTATCATTGATCTTTTTTGGAACGATCTCTGGATCTTTCCAATCCCTCCGAACTTCGTCTGGATCTTTTGGATCGTATAGTTTATTGACAAAGTAGATTATGATTGATGGTTCATTGCCTAGCGCTTTAAATCCATGCCAGTAAAGACCGGGCACTCTTACAATCTGAATTTCTTTCCCGGTTGAAATTACTTCATTAAGTTCTTTACTTTCTTCCTTGTATGCACATATTTTAGCGGCACCCTTGACTACTACAAAATAATCTATCTGCCCCCTCTCATGTCTATGCCAGGCTCTTATTATTCCAGGATATGTGATCGATAGGTTTGCCTGGACTATTTGGTCCGAAAAGATTTCTTTCATTTTTGACTTGAATATTTCTGTAAAAAATCCTCTTTCGTCAGCAAATATTTTGAGTGGCTTTACTTTAATTCCTTGCAGCAAGTTTTATTTCCTCCTTGAGGACACCTATTGAATCATTTAAATTCATGAGTTTTGTTTTTAAGACCATGTTAGCTTTTGAAACATTTAACGAAGAATCCCTTGGTCTCTTTGCGATCCAATTCATATCACTCATTTTTACTTTTTTGATTAGAGTCTTATCCAGACCAAAAATCTCTGCGAGTCTGATTGCAAAATTGTACCTCGAAATCCTAAAGTTACCTGCCATATGATAGATTCCATCTAGCTTTTTTTCGCAAGCTTCTAATAGGATCTTGGCCAGGTTTGTGTTTAGTGTTGGGGAAACATATTGATCAGTCAAAATATTAATTGTAACCATCTTCTCTAAGCTTTTTAATATCCACAAAGCAAAATTTGTCTTTCCACTCGCCGACCTAGCTCCATAAATTATGCTTGGTCTTATGATTAGGAATTCATTATTGAGACTAATAACTGCTTTTTCTCCAAGAAGTTTCGAATGCCCATAAAAATTTATAGGCGCTTCCTTATCACCTTCTCGATATAATCCTTTAAGCCCATCAAAGACGTAGTCTGTTGAGATATATACTAAATAAGCTCCAGCATTCTTAGCTGCTTTCGCTACACCTTTTGTCCCATCGGTATTAATTTTTTTTGCTAAATCCTTATTGGATTCACAATCATCAACATTTGTCAAAGCAGCGCAGTGGATTATAGTATCAGGTTTTGACTCTGCAATTCTTTTTAAAATTGATTTTTCATCCCTTATATCTAGTCTAATGATATCCCCGTAATCTGGAGTTCGAGTCGCGTATCCTGAAATAACTTTATGTCCTGCTTCAGTAGCCAATTCGGTTATCTTAGAGCCCAATAAACCGCTGGCACCAGTCACAAAAATTCTCATCTAAATCCCCCTAAAGGAATAATTGTGATTTCTCTCCCAGTACTAACCTTCTCCCCTTAGGTCGGTTAAGAGATGCGCTTATAATCTGACAATAAGGACCTATTATGCTATCGACAAACCTTTCTTCGACATCTATCACGCAATAGTCCATTATTATGGAATTCTCAATTTCGCCTTTTTTAATTATCACATTATTGCCTATACTAGTATATGGACCTATATACACACCCGCCTCTATCTTAGTTTCTTTCCCTATGACGCAAGGCCCTCTGACTAAGCACCCTTTCTTTATCACAGATTTCTCATCAATGGCTATTCTGCCTTGTATTGAAGAGGAAGATTCAATCTCTCCCTTAACACTAGGTTTTAACTCATCTAGAACAAGTCTATTTGCATCAAGAATATCTTCCGGTGTACCAGTATCCTTCCACCAACCCTTTACAAAGTCGTATCCTACATTATATCCTTTTGAAATAAGCAGTTGTAATGCATCAGTTATCTCAAGCTCTCCACGCCAAGAAGGTTTTAGTTCTTTTATAAAGTCAAAGATTATAGGGGATAGAAAATAGATACCTGTTAGGGCAAAATTACTTGGAGGTTTCTTAGGTTTCTCAACGAGTCCAACAAGTATGTTATTGGAATCAAATTTGGCAACACCAAACTTTGAAGGATTTTTTACTTTGGTTAACAGAACCATAGCATCATACTCTTTCGAAATAAATTTACTAACATATTTACCAATTCCACCTTTGATTATGTTGTCGCCAAGATAGACGATAAATTTTCCACTTCCAACAAAATTCTCACATAGCGCAATTGCATGTGCTATTCCTTTTGGTTCAGGTTGATGAATATAGGAGATTTTTACATCAAATCGACTTCCATCACCATAGTAATCCTTGACTTTTTCAGAATAATTCTCTCCTAAGATGATCGAGATATCACTCATTCCTGAATTCCTTAGATCATCTAATACATATTGTGAGATAGGTTTGTTAGCCACAGGAATTAATTGCTTTGGACCAGTATGTGTCAAAGGTCTAAGTCTAATCCCATGACCGCCGTGAAGGATTACTCCCTTGATCTGCACCTTTTTAACCTCAAATAAGGTCTATTTAACTCATTATAGAGTAAATTGTAATTTAAAAATAATAATTAATATATTCGATGTGTGAAATTCAAAACAAAAAACATTACTTTGTAGCGTGCGCAGTTAAATATTGAGATTTTATAATTTAATGCATGCGTTTAAAAGATAATCTAAACCGATTGAGGTAAGTGTTCTTCTAATGAGTTTAATTAGGATTTTTGAACGAATCCAAAGAATTATTCCCAAGACATATCGAAGCGATCGACTCCTCTTTAGATCATTGATTACTTGGATTTCGATCGGTCTATTAATCAGATTAATTTTCATGCCTATTTCATTACATGAGGACTTGCTTAGCACCTACCATAGATCCTATCTAATTTTGGAAGGGGCTTCGAACATATCTCTATACAGACCCTCACAATTAATTCAATCTTCATTTTTGTTTATATACCAATTTTTATTACCGTTAGAAGAACTCATAGGAAGCAATTATTCGTATGCTGCATTCGTCAATCATTATTTGTCTTATCGAACCCTTTTTCTTTTTAAGATCCCCTACATCATATTTGATTTTGCTTCCGCAATATTATTTTTACATTTATTTAAAGAGAAAGAAAAAGGATTTCTCGCATTTAGATTTTGGATGGTAAACCCCGTAGGAATTTTCGCCTTTTATATATTCAGTAGATATGAATCAATAACTATATTCTTTATCATGCTCAGTCTATTTTTTGCTAAAATAAATCGACCCTATTCTTCTGTCCTTTCAATTGGTGTGGGCATATGTGATCGGGTTTATCCGCTCCTTTTCCTGCCTTTTTATATTTTTTTTCTAAGTAAAAATACTAAAAAGAGAGTTAGCCTATCATTGGTTGGAATTGCTCCATTTCTGCTAAGAGAATTATTTAATATTAATTTCTTTTCTCCTATTAGTTCATCATCTTCTAGTGGAAATACTTTCTTTACATCCCGCTTTGTAGATTTTCTTCTAAGTATGCGTTTTGATTTAATCGCTCCTCAGACAATATATGTTTTTATTGCAAGCGTCGCTTTTCTGGTACTTTATTACATTTATTTTGAAGGGAAAGAATTTGATAGTTTGTGGGAATTTTCATTATTAATTCTGCTCTTATTCTACGCAACTAGTTATTTTCACCCTCAATATTTTGCCTGGTTTACACCCTTCATTGCACTGGCAATATCTAAATATCGAGGTTTCTTAAAATTACACGTTTTACAAATTTTTTGTTTTATAGTTTATACATTTCATCTGGGGAAGGCTACCGCTGGATGGCTATTTGCTCCAGTTGATCCATCATTTTTTATTAATCTTATGAGTCCTAAGGATTTAATAGACTATTTCTACCCAAGTACAAATTTGATAAATTATTTCAGAAGTGCTTTGTCTGGGATTTCAATCTTTATGCTTTGGTTATTAATTTATAAAAAAATGAAATCATCGGGATCAATGTAAATGAAAAAATATTGGATTGCTTTTTTATTATTAGTTATTCTGGTATTTTTCTTTATTGAGTTTAATACTCTAAATGTAGATCAAAATATCAATGACCAATCAATGATTGAAATTAGAAAAGAAAGTGTAGTTGGTCAAACCTTTCTCTCTGAATACAATGATCTTTGTAAAGTGGAAGTGTATTTAAGAACTTATATTGAAGCAGGAGTTCAGGAAATTGTTCTTCATCTAAGATCTGATCCTAATTCGAAAGTAGATATCACAAACATTTCAATTGAAATGTATAATAGTGTGCTAAATGAATATTTCGAATTCAATTTTAGACCAATAGAAAATTCAAAAGATAAAAGCTACTATTTCTTTTTAGAATCTATAGACTCAGAAAACGTCATTTTTGTTTTGTATAATTCAAATGATGCTTATCTAAACGGATCAGCATATATAGATAATAGTGAGAAAGGAGGCGATCTTCAGTTCAGAACTTACTACAAAACACGTCCTATATATGTTCTTGTTCATTTTTTTGATAGAGCCTTCCAAGATATTCCGTTCTTTATATTTTATTCATTTTTGATTTTTTTGTTGGCATTTATTCTATTTAGGATTAGAAACTTATTGAAAGAGATGGGAGACAACAAGAATAGGAAAATTAAGAATTTTTTAAAATATGCATTTTTATTGAATTTACTGTTTTTCGGTTTTAGTCTGAAACTATTAGAATCTCCATCTTATCCAATTTATTCTATCGACTGGATTAGTTCAATTATAGCTGGTAAAATGAATTTGGTCTCTATAGTGCAATTTTTTTCATTAATCATGACTATTGTTCTGGGATCGTTAACATTGTGGGTGCATAAGGAAGTATTCGAAGAAGTCGAAACAGAACAGGAATCTGAACTAAAAGAGGAAGAAAGAAGAAAAAGTTTTTTTGCTTATATATATCCAAAAATTAATCGAATTCCAATATTCAATTCTATTGTAAAATGGATGTATAAAGAAGGATGGCATTTCTCAACAGGTCTGATGATCATTGTGTTAGTAGGATTTGGACTAAGGATCTATGGAGTTGGAGATTTTGATTTTAGAGAAGATGAATTTCAAGTAATTTATACGGCATCATCATATCATTTCGGAGGAGGATTCTATACATGGGATTGGATAAAAAGTGAACCTAGTGGAAATCTCTACATGAGGGCCTGGCCACATACTTGGTTAATTGCAAAGTCATTTGATATATTTGGAATCTCTGAATTTTCTGCAAGACTAGTCTCAGTAATTTTTGGAACAATTTTGATTCTTGTAT
>JAOZGV010000017.1 GCA_026015225.1 Candidatus Bathyarchaeota archaeon | reverse complement strand
ATAATGCACATAATCTTTTGGATAAATGCGCTGAATATGCTGAGGGATCGGGTGTTAAATTTGCCATAGAACACGTCCCAGGTAGTTTAATAAACACTTCCTCCATTCTAAATGACGTCATTAATGATTTTGATATTGATAGTTTGGGTACATTGCTAGATATAGGTCATGTAAATATGAGTGGGGAAGATCCCAGAGCGTCTGTTATTCAAACGGATAAGCTGTTCCATATACATCTTGATAATAACGATGGTAAGAATGATATTCATACGCCATTCGATGTTGGGACACTAACAAGAGAAGATTTTACAAGTTTTATTAAGGCTTCAAAAGAAAAGGGATATGATGATTACTATTCAATAGAAATGCTCAATCTACAAGATCCTATGAAGACATTAAAGGAGAGTATAAATTTCTTAAGAACAACATATGACGCTATCTGATTATAATGTAATGCATTAAAAAATATTGATTAATAAAATGAAAAGAAATTTAATTCATCCTTAAAGCACACGAGCTATTTTTGTTTATTGCATTTTATGTGTGCTATGCACGTAATGAATTAGTTAAGTTCTCGCTCAATTATTCAATTTTAAAAGTGATTATTTCATTGAAAATATGCAGAATTCGCTCATATGAACTAAATCACGAGCTCAGAGAACCTTCACGTATCTCGTATCAATCAACTATTTCTGCAAAAAACGTATTGGTTCTTATCGAAACAGATGAAAAAATTTACGGTATCGGTGAGGCGGCCCCTTTCAAACCTTCAACAGGTGATGTTCAAAAAACAGCTCTTAAATTTCTTAAATTAGCTAATGATAAATTGAAAGGGGAAAATCCTTGCAATATTGAAAATATTCAATTTCTTCTAAGAGAGATTTCGAAAAAGATTGATTTTAATAGCCAAACCGCAAAGACAGCAATAGATTCCGCGTGCTACGATATCCTAGGCAAGGTGAAAAATAAACCAGTTTATAAACTTCTTAGCAGCAAAAAGCCAATAACAATTCCAAACACTATCACAGTGTATATAAGATCAATCGAAGAGACTGTAAAAAAAATTAGATATATAATGAATAAATACCGAAGAAATGGAATATGTCGAGTTAAACTAAAACTCTCGGGAAATCCTAAATTAGATAAAAAAAGAGTTTTAGAATCGGCAAAAATATTTCCTGGAGAATTTACTCTTGATGCAAATGAGGCCTATAAAAACGCTGATTTGGCTATTGAAGTTTTTAATGATATTTTTGAGGTTTTAGGATCAAGAGTTATCTTGATCGAACAACCATCACCCAGAGATGATTTGAAAAAGCTTGAATATATAACTGAAAGATGTAAAATTCCTATTTTTTCAGATGAGACAGTAGCTACTTTAGAAGATTTGGAAAAAATAATTGAAAGAAAATTGGTTAAAGGCATAAACATCAAACTTCAGAGAGCGGGAGGAATTTTTTGGGCAAAGCAAATGGCTGAATTGGCAAAAGCGTCGGATTTAGATATTATGGTCGGTTGTGTATTTGAAAGTGGAATCGCGATATCACAAGATGTTAATTTCTTGGCAGGAATCTCCGGATGGGCTTGTGGATCTGATATTGATACAGACTATGAAATTAAAAAGAATTTAGTCTCCGAAGAGTCTAGAATTTCTTTTAGAAATGGAGGACGAATCCCGTTAGATAGACCTGGTCTTGGTTTGGAACTCAAAAAATGGGTCAAAGATTTGATAATTAAAAATAGATCTTAATACATCAGCTCATCATAATTAAAACGAAAATATTTTTACTAAACATTATATATAGAAAAATCAGTAAGAATTCTTGTGCTCAAACCATGATTAAAGGTTATTCAGGAAAATTATTAAGAATAGATTTATCTAAAAATGTAGTTCAAAAGGAAGAACTTGATCAAAATATAATCCGCCAATTTCTTGGCGGAGAAGGAATCGCATCAACGATACTATTTAAAGAGGTGGGACCTACAACTGATCCCCTTAGCCCAGATAATAGATTTATTTTTATGACAGGAGCTTTTGTTGGAACAACTGTTCCGTGTGGCATAAAATCAACAATAGTTTCAAAATCACCTCTTACAGGAATATATGGAGAAAGTGTATTCTCCGCACCTTTGGGCGTTGACTTGAAAAATGCAGGATATGATGGAATAGTAATTCAGGGAAGAGCGAAGAAACCATCATATTTGTTGATAAACGATGGAAAAGTTGAAATTAAGGATGCCCGGCACCTATGGGGGAAAGAGACATTTGCAGCTGTCGATGCTATTCGAAAAGAATTGAAAGATGATAAAATTTCCATCGTCACGATTGGTCCTGCTGGAGAAAAACTCGTCAAATTAGCTAGTGTTATATCTGATGATAGTAGAGCTGCAGGAAGATGTGGATTAGGTGCTGTTATGGGCTCTAAAAATCTGAAAGCAATAGCAGCAAAAGGAACTGGGAAAATTGATATATCTGATCCGAGGGGGTTAGACG